>JBBSPP010000309.1:0-4266 GCA_038258625.1 Chitinophagales bacterium | reverse complement strand
TTGCTTTCGCCTTCTACCATCATAATATTATCGGCAGTACCAGCAATAATAAATTCAAGACTACACTCAGCAATTTGAGAACGAGTAGGGTTTATAACATATTCGCCATTTACTTTGGCCACACGCACCGCAGAAGTTACTTCCTGAATTGGAATATCAGAAACTGCCAATGCCGCCGAAGCCGCTAATCCTGCCAAACAATCGGGCATAATTTCGGGATCGCTAGATTGTAACGAAAGCATCACTTGTACTTCACACATATAATCTTTGGGGAATAAAGGACGCAAAGCGCGGTCAATAAGGCGAGAAATTAAAATTTCGTAATCGCTCAATCGGCCTTCTCTTTTGAAAAAAGAACCGGGGATACGACCTGCAGCTGCAAATTTTTCTTGATAATCAACCGTCAACGGAAAAAATCCTTGTCCCGGTCTTGGTTCTTTAGCAGCTACTACAGTTGCCAAAAGGGCACATTTGCCCATGGTTACTAAAACAGCACCGTGCGCTTGGCGCGCTAGTTTGCCTGTTTCAATTTTGATAGATCTGCCATCTCCTAGATCTATTGTTTGCGAATGAATGTTAAACATAATTGTTTTTTTGTTTGTTTTTAAATGATTAAATGTCTGCCCAGTTTAGGCTATAAATGCACAAAAAATGCTAACCAGTTTTGGGAAGCATTTCGTGCAAAAAAAAGTAATCCTCCCGCAGGGCGGGAGGATTTAATATTAAAATTATTTTCTAAGACCTAGCTTAGCTATTAAGGCACGATACTTTTCAATATCGTTTTTGGCCATATAAGATAAGTATCTTTTACGACGACCTACCATTTTCAAAAGACCGTTTTTGCTATTGTGGTCTTTCTTGTTTTCTTTCAAGTGACCGGCAATGTGGTTAATACGTTCTGTCAAAAGGGCTATTTGTCCTTCTGCGCTACCTGTGTTAGCAGCTGTTCCGCCATAAGTAGCGAAGATTTCTTGTTTGCGTTCTGATGTTATTGCTGCCATGATTTATAGCTTTTAGTTTTCGTCTTAAGTCCCTAACTGATTGTTTTGGGAGTGCAAATGTAGGCGCATTTTTTAAAAAAAGTGTTTTTTTTCAACATTTAATGCAGGCGTGGGTAAAGTGCGCAAGGATTTGTATATACTATTTAAATTGCGTTATATCAATATTAAAAAGCTCAGCCGCATTTTTCCAAAAAATAAGTTCCTTTTTATCGTCAGCAAGTTCCAGTTGATCCATGAATTTTAGATAGGAGTGCATATTACAAATTGGCCAATCGGTGCCATACAAAAGATAATTTGGGTCGCCAGCGTAGGTAATCATTTCGTCAATTTCTTTTTTCATAAACCGCTCAAACTTGTCGCTAAAATCGCCCAACACCAAGCCCGAAATATCGGCATACACATTATTATTTTTGTACACTACCTCCATGCAATCTTTAATCCACGGATTGCCTACATGGCAAATTACAATTTTCATTTCGGGGTAATCCACGGCCAAGTCATCATGATGAATAGGATGTGAATATTTAACCTTGCCAGTGGGCGCATACGTATCACCGCTGTGAAACATACAGGGCACATTATATTCTATCGCCATTTCGTACCACACTTTTAGGCGTTCGTTGCTTGGGTAAAAAGGTTCGTAGCCAGGGTAAAATTTTAGCCCCTTTATAAGCCCGGCATCCAAAAATTCGCTAATTTCTCGTACGTCTTTATAATTATAGTGCAGGTAGCTAATGCCAGCTACCACGCCCAAATTAGGTCTCCCGGCTATCGCTTCTACCACTTCTCTGGTGCTAGGGCGGTGTTCGTTTACTTTATAGCTGGATAGTACCAAGGAGTAATCTACCTTATTTTTCGCCATTGTATCGGTAAGCAAATTGAGGCTATCGTTGAGAGAAGTTACTCGGTCTTCGTGGTAATTATTTACGTGGGTGTGTACGTCTATTATCATGTTTTTTTTTAAAAATTAAAAAGTGATTGGCTATAAATTGATTATTTCAAAAATAAGAAAAACAGTTATGACCGAAAATTTTAATCTGGAATTTACAAGTTTTAAGATTTGTACGTCATAAAAAAACGGTTGGCCGAGAATGACCAAATCCACAGATTAAGAATTTACTAAACCAACAAATTTCCAAATTACCCCTACACGACTCTTTCCAACTCCCGTATCCATCGCTCCGGCACTTCATTCCTACAAGCTTCTAGGTAATCTTCGTAGGTGCAGGGTATAAAATGCCCTTCGGGTAATTGCATCCACCAACGGTTGGTTTTTTTGCTTTTTTTGAACAAAATATTTTGATCGGTGAATGAAATATTATATTCTAAAAATGCTTCTTGGTCATCGATCGATGCTTCGTCTAGGCCAAATAACATGCCATCGATGTAGTACCACATCATTTGTGCTATCAGTTTGGCGGTGATATTATCGGTGTCATATTTAGGCTGATAGCCATAAATACCCAAAGATTTTAATGTATTACTCATACCTGCATAGCGGGTGATTTTGCACATTTCGTCACCGTAAAAACCATTGGGCGAGCCGGTACGATTGGCAGGCGCATCGCTAAACCGGATGGCATTTATATCAATACTACACACAGCGCTTTGCCTAAGTATAGGTTCAATTTCATTTATTTTTTCGCGCGCTTTTCCTACCCGTAGGCAGTCAAAACCAAAACGGTCAAACGTCTCAATCACATTCGGATTTACATAGTACGATTGAAAACCTATCAAACTAAAATTGCGGATATAATTAGGAATGGTGGTGAGCGTTTCCAATAAATGATTTTCGTATTTCAGGTTGCTGTTCGATTCTATATCCGCGAGCATATCCAGCACACTCATATCAATCGCCTCTTTTTTATCTTTATGCACATTGTATTGCTGTATCGTAATATCATGCGAGCCGCCGAGGATGATGATTTCTTTATCAAGTTCATTGAGTTCTTTTAAAACAGTGAGCAGCGCGGCATACGTATCGGCCGGTTTTTCGCCTTCAATAATATTACCAAGATCGGCTATTTTTATATCCTTATGCCAATAATATGATTGGTAAAATGCGGTGCGGATGGCATCAGGCCCATTGCTATACTCACTATTTGGGTACTGATTTCTGTATTCGCCACATCCAATTATTATTACGTGCGCATCGTCTATGTCTGGATTTTCTTTGGTAGCAAGCGTAATGTTTTTACCAATTTGCTGGTCGTTCAGCGGCAAATCCATGGTTGATGCAGGATGGACAGCGGCTATGTAATCAAAAATATCGTGGTAGGATGCAGGCATGGTTTTTATATTTAAAAAAGATAAGGGTCAAATTTATAGACTAAAAAAACAAATTCATCTTTCACTTACCAAATACTCAAGGGAGGCTACCAAATTCTTTTTCGTAAAAACCTAAGATTTGAAAACTTTTGAGCGTCTGCCAAATACTCAATAAAGCCTACCAAATTCTCAAAATAGGTAAAAGCTGTTGGAAACGCCATTTACATTTACCATTCAACAGAGCTGTTATCTTTATAACCTAACTGTTTCAACCTATACTTATAGTAGTAGATAAGTAGATTTTTTTTCATTTAATCAGAAAGCCCCTTTGGGGTTTTTCTGATTTTTGGGAAATCTTTTCTATTGTATTCCATCGTGTTTTTATTTCTTGCGACGGCAAATCAGTCAAAAAATTTGGATACTATTCACTTTTGGCTATTCACTATTCACTAGTTTTGCGCACCTAAAATTTATTTATCGTGTTATCTACTAATAATGTATCGCTCGCTTTTGGAAAAAGAACCTTGTTTGATGAAGTAAATATTGCCTTTCATGAAGGTAATTGTTATGGCATCATTGGTGCCAATGGCGCTGGGAAATCTACTTTTCTAAAAATACTTTCTGGAGATTTGGAGCCTAATAAGGGAAATGTGAACTTGACAGCAGGGCAGCGCCTTAGTTTTTTAAAACAAGACCATTATGAGTTTAATGAAAAAACGGTAATGGATACCGTATTGATGGGCAACAAAGATTTGTTTACGATACAGCAAACAAAAGATGCGCTGTATATGAAAGAAGATTTTAGCGAAGCTGATGGAATAAAAGCAGGCGAGCTAGAAGAGAAGTTTGGCGAAATGGGCGGCTATACCGCCGAGAGTGATGCGGCACAATTGTTGGTAAATTTAAGTGTGCCAGAAAATACGCACCATAGCCTAATGAAAGATATTGCGGGCGAGCTAAAAATTAAAGTGCTTTTGGCGCAGGCATTATTTGGTAA
>JBBSPP010000308.1:0-4270 GCA_038258625.1 Chitinophagales bacterium | reverse complement strand
TATTTGATAAAAGCATTAAAGGATGGCAAAATTGATGCTGTGGCTTCGCATCATTTTCCGCAAGATAGCGATGCCAAAAATGTAGAGTTTGAATACGCGCAGGATGGTATGATTAGTTTGCAAATTATGTTGCCACTCTTGCTAAAAGCAGGATTAACCGCCGAAGAAATTGCGCGCATTACTACGCAAGGAAATTTTCAGGGAGTAGATGGACTTTCGGCAAAAGTTGAAGTGCTGGAAAATACAGAAGCTGACCTCACCATTTTTTCTACAGTAGGTGAAACAGTTTTTGATAAAAAAACCAACCTGTCAAAATCAGAGAATACACCGCTCCTCGGCGAAACGATGAAAGGAAAAATTATCGGAACAGTACTCGGAAACCAAAGTAATTTTTCATGACCATCAAAGGCTACACACAAATTGGACTCAGCACGGGTTTAGCTATTTTTTTGTATCATCTCTTTCTAATAAAGTTTGGTTTGCAGCAAAGTGGCTGGTTGGGGTTACAATACATTTTGTTGTTACTAGGTATTTTTATTTCTATTTTTTTATACAACCGCGCCAATAAATTAGTAATCCTCGATTTATTTATGATTGGTATTCGCACCATGAGTAGTGCTATAATTATTTTGGTATTGGGCGTGGTATTTTTTCATTTCCTAAAACCTGGCAATGAAAAAATTACTTACACTATCATGATGGTCGTTTTTCCTTTTGGAATGTCGGGCGCACTTTCTAGCTTTGTAAGTGCTATTATTGTAAATAAATTATTACAAAAAACGTGAACCTAAGCATTGTCATACCCGCCTATAATGAAGATGAATCGTTGCCCGAATTGTTGGGCTGGATCGTGCAAGTAATGCAGGCTAATAATTATACTTATGAAGTAATTTTTATTGATGATGGTAGCCGTGATAAATCTTGGGAGGTGATAGAACGTTTGGCCGCCCAAAATTCAAATGTTCGCGCTATAAAATTTCAGCGGAACTATGGCAAAAGTCCTGCGCTAAATGAAGGATTTAAAATTGCACAAGGCGATTATGTAGTAACCATGGATGCCGATCTGCAAGACAGTCCCGAAGAAATTCCGGAACTTATAAAAGTATTAGAAGCAGGAAATTACGACCTAGTGAGTGGCTGGAAAAAAGTGCGGCACGATAATAAATTTACTAAAAACCTGCCCTCAAAATTATACAATGGTGTAACGCGCCGCCTAAGTGGCATCAAACTTCACGACATGAATTGCGGGTTGAAAATATATAAAAATGCCGTTGTAAAAAGTATCGAAGTATTTGGCGAAATGCATCGGTACATACCTGTATTGGCCAAGGACGCCGGCTTTGACCACATCGGCGAAAAAGTAGTTGTTCATCAAAAGCGAAAATTTGGCGAAAGCAAATTTGGCATGGAGCGTTTTGTAAACGGCTTTTTGGATTTGTCAACTATCATCTTTATTACACGCTACGGCCGTAGGCCCATGCATCTTTTTGGCTTGTGGGGCAGTACCATTTTTTTAATAGGCTTTACCATTATTGCTTACCTCATTATATCAAAAATATTTTGGGATACGTATATAATTTCTCGCCCTGCATTTTATATCGCGCTCACCACGATGGTGTTGGGTACACAGTTTTTCCTTGCCGGTTTTTTGGGTGAATTGATTAATAGAAATAGTGCTGATAGGAATACCTATTTGATTGAGAAAACCTTGTAATCTTTTACTTCAACATTTTTTACGAGCCAATACTTTTTATTCTATGAAACATTTTGGACTCCTGGGCAAGCGGCTTGATTATTCTTTTTCTAAAGATTTTTTTACCAAAAAATTTGAACAAGAAAATATTGCTGCGGCTTACCAAAATATTGAACTTGATAATTTAGAAAACCTGAAGAAAATTATTCATCAAAATGATATTTCGGGTTTTAATGTAACGATTCCTTTTAAGCAAACAATCATTGAGCTACTTGATGAACTTACACCCACAGCTAATACAATAGAGGCTGTAAACTGCGTTCGCATTTCACCGTCGGGCAGTTGGATTGGGCATAATACCGATGCCATTGGTTTTGAGAAATCACTATTAGATTTTATAAAAAACGAACATACAAACGCCTTAATTTTTGGCACAGGAGGCGCCGCCGAGGCGGTACAATTTGTATTAGAAAAACTAAACATTCAGTACCAAATTGTGAGTCGCACGAAAACGAGCAACCAACTATCTTACCCAGATTTGACCGCAGAAATAATACATCACCACCAGCTTTTAATAAATACGACACCCCTTGGCACGTTTCCAAATATTAAAGATTGTATTGAGATTCCCTATGAGGCAATTACGGCGCAGCATTTTTGCTATGACGTAGTTTACAATCCTAGTCAAACTGAATTTTTAAAACGTAGCAAACGACAAAATGCCCAAGTAAAAAACGGCTTGGAAATGCTAGAAATCCAGGCCGAGGAGAGTTTCAAAATTTGGTGCATGGAGTAAATTTTGTTATTGTAAAATCGTGTAAGTTGGCGTTTAGTTTACTAAATATTTATTCTGCGTGGCGTACAAGATGGCCATCACAATTGGTATTACAAAACCTGTAAGCGCCAACCAAGGAATGATAGAAAGTGATAAAATAAATACAACAATCGGCGCCAAAAATTCGCCTATTAAATAAATTATTAATCCTTGTCTTTTTAACTGCCGCATCTGCATAGCCCCAAAAACACAGAGTGCCACACCCACTGCGGATGAGAGCAGTATGAGCCATTTGTTTTCGCACATTACAGCGATAGACAATTTGCTCATATTCATTAATTTATCAAAAAAACCGCCCAATTCGGGCAGATTTTCTAGCGATGCTAGCGCCTTATCACAATCCTGAAAATAATTCATGGACAAACTAAAAGCCGCCAATGCACATCCTATGAAGGTGAGTATCGTCAGTACGTTAAGTAACGAAGGCAAAGGCGGCGGATGCATATCGTCAAATTGTAGGGTATCTTTTATTTCGTTCATAACCAATTTTTTTTGCGAAATTTTTTATCGAACAGCTATCATACTAATCTCTACATTCACATTTTTGGGCAAAGTAGAAACTGCAACAGTCTCTCGTGCAGGAAAATTATCTTTAAAGTTTGTTTTATAAACTTCATTTACATCATCGAACAAATCCATAGATGACAAAAAAATACTTGTCTTCACCACATTGGCAAAACTCATTTCATACTTCAGCAAAATGGCTTGTAAGTTTTTCATTACTTGCGTGGTCTCAACTTTTGTATTGTCCAGTATTAGTTCATTATTTTCGGGGTTCATGGCTATTTGCCCACTTATAAAAAGCATGCCGTTCGCCTCAACCGCTTGCGAATATGGCCCTATTGGTGCGGGTGCATTTTTTACTTCTAAAATCTTTTTACTCATAGGATTAAAAGTAAGCATAAAGAAATATTTTTACCTAATTCTAATTTCATTTTAAACTCTCTTTTTTGTATTCATTATATATAAACACTTCAGGCGCCTATTGCGAGCTAGCATTGTTACATCAGCATCAGGTGGTGGCACATAAACTGCACGAAACTGCTATGGAACATAGCACTGTGCTGCATTCAATGATAACCAATTTGCTAACCGAAAATAAAGTTACCCTAAAAAATATAAGTGCGATTGGTGTGCTCAACGGTCCGGGTTCATACACGGGTTTGCGCATTGGGCTAGCCGCTGCCAAGTCCTTTTGTTATGCGCTTAATATCCCGTTGTTTCTTTTCAATAAGTTAGAATTATACTGTGATTATTATCAAAAAATATTTCCGGAAAAAAAATTAATTGCCTGTATAGAAAATGCCCGCGCTGATGAATTTTTTTTCTGTATGCAGTTAAATGGTGCGCAAATATCCCCTGCTTCAGTTTACAGCGAGCTTGATGTTTTGGAAATTTTGAGTAATCACTCAGAGCATACAATAATTACACCTGTCCATAATTTTTTGAGCGAAACCATAAAACCTTTACCAGTGCAAATAGAATTCGGCTACATAGCCATACGGATTGCTGAAGAAGTTGGTTCCAATAACATCAACGATGTATTTCGTTCAGAGCCGTTTTACCTGAAAAATGTTTTTATCAACAAACCAAAGAAACCTTTTTTATAACGAAATGGAATTATTAATAAATTTATAAAATACACAATTTCACTTGGATATATATATAAATAATGCTAATTTAGATTAAAATAAAAACTAATGTCCGACAAGCATATAACAAACAAAAATAAATCTTTAATT
>JBBSPP010000307.1:0-4276 GCA_038258625.1 Chitinophagales bacterium | reverse complement strand
CTTTTATTTTTTCTATAAAAAGCCATACTTTTTCTGCAAATTCTTGCACTGTAATTTTATCTTTTTTAATAGCCCACACCGTGGTGCGCAACTGTTGAAGGGTATCATTGGCAAACTCGCTTAGTTGATTTAGCTGTTGCTGTTTATCGTCTTTTTTTAGCTGCGCACCCGACACGATGAAAGCTAACTGCGAGCCAATATTATCATGCAGGTCACGCGAGATTCTTTCTCGCTCGGCGCGCATATTGTTTTCGTATTGTATTAGCGCCAACTTCTTTTTAAATCGTAATCTTTTTATATAATAAAAAACAAAAAAACCTAAAAGGGCAACCGCAAAAACCCCAATCAGCAGTTGATTATTCCGCTCTTTTATTTGCACTTCTTGCTTGGCAATCTGCTCTTCTTTTTTTGCCACCTCATATTTTGTTTGCATGGCGGCCACCGCTTTTATGCCCGTCTCGTTCATGAGGCTATCATATATTATATTGTATTTTTTTCGGTGAAAAAGCGATGTTTTCAAATCGCCCGTTTCTTCATTTATTTCGGACAGGCGGCGGTGGCACTGCATTATTAATTGGAGGTACGAAACCGTGGCGGCAATGGTTATGCACTGTTCAAAAGTTTGGGTAGCTTGCGCGTAATTTTTTTCTTTATAAAAAATTTCGGCCAATTCAAAAATGCTTTCTGCTTCGGTAGGAATATTATTTGTTTCTCGGAAAAGTTGCACAGCTTTGGTGATAGAGTCAACGGCTTTTTTATAATTTTTGTTGATGCCTGCCAGCGTGCCAATATTCATAATGCTGTACGGAATGCCCACCGTATCTTTCAATTTGTATTTATAGTCAAGCGAAAGTTGGTAATAATATTGTGCGCTGTCTAGTTCGTTTTTAAATTCTTTTATCACGCCATAATTATTGTATTGGCTTGCCAGCCCAAAGGTGTCTTTTAGCTCGGCTAGCATGGTCAATCCTTTTTGCATTTGTTTTTCGGCCAGGGGTAGGTTGCTATTTTTGGTGGAGTAGCCGCCTTCGGTGTAGAGGTACGCCGCCTCTTTTTTGTAATTATATTTCTCGTAAATTTTTACTGCTTCGTAAGTATAATAAGCAGCAGAGTCGTACTGCCCAATGTAGGAATACATGAGGCGCAGGGCGGCATAGCATTTTGCCTCATTATAATATTGCTTATTTTGTTGTAGTTGTGCGGCTACATTTTTATATACGGGTATTAGTTTTTCGGCTTGCGAAATTATAGTTGGTACTTTGATGGCGGCAAAACTATCGAGCTGCGTGCGCGAATAATTTTGTGCCTGCGCCAACGGATAAGCGAAAAACAAACA
This sequence comes from Chitinophagales bacterium, assembly GCA_038258625.1. Lineage (GTDB taxonomy): Bacteria > Bacteroidota > Bacteroidia > Chitinophagales > Chitinophagaceae > JAGNRR01. The sequence continues at coordinate 2,940 of JBBSPP010000307.1, read as the reverse complement.
ATAAATAAGCAGCGCTTTTTTCATATCAGGTACCACGGCATAAATTTACTTCGTTTGGAAAGTACTTTGGGTAGGTTTGCTCTATTCATTTGTCTTTCACAAATTTGGGCCACCTTTTCATTAAGCATTTACCACTAAAAATTGATTGGTACAGCGCCTACAACATCACGCGCAAGCTTTTTTTTATAAAAAAAGTATTTCTTTTTTGGGCAAAAAATACCTAGAAAACGGCTCTGTGCCTTCGCATTTATGCCGTGTGCCTTCGCATTAACCATTTGTGCCGTTGCACTCACTCCTTGTGCTTTCGCACTAACTAGTAGTGCCTTTGCAAAAAAATGCGAAGCCACTCGGGGCGAATGCGAAGCCTCTTGGGACGAATGCGAAGCCACGCGGGGCGAATGCGAAGCCTCTTGAGGCGAATGCGAAGCTGTTTGGGACGAATGCGGTGTTTTTTAGTGCATGGTACGCCGCAGTAATGGTATGCGCCTACATTTTTTGCTGCACGGGCAGGCCATCACTACTTCGCTAGCCAAGGCAACACCGTTTGTCTTAAAATCATTTTTTTATAAAAAAATAATTGGAAATAAGTGTAGGCAAAAAATACGGCAGATGCCGTATTGCCCACTAAGGCAATTTGCCGCACCTTTGAATTTCAAAATAATTAAAAAACTATACAATGAAAAAAACAATTTTTACAATCGCAACCATGTTATGCTTCGGGATTATGGCCCATGCCAATAACATCAAAATTCAAAACGTGAGTGTAGTAGGTACCAACGTAACCTTCGACATTAGCTGGGAAAACTCGTGGAACTCCACTACCAACATTGACCCAAACTACCCCAACAATTGGGATGCAGCGTGGGTATTTGTAAAAGTACAAAGCAACCTTGATAACCTTTGGATGCACCAAAATGTTAGCACGAGTACTGGGCATTCTATTACGGGTGGCGTATTGCAGGTAGATCCGGTAACGGATGGTGTAGGTGTATTTATACGCCGCTCGGCTGCTGGTAACGGCAATGTATCTGCCACGGCTACAATATCTATGCAAACGTTGCCGGCTGGTACGTTAAACTTCCGCGTATTCGGAATTGAAATGGTGCAAATACCGCAGGGGAACTTTTTTGTAAATGACGGCGCTACAGGTAGTAACCGTTTCAATAGCTTTAATGTGACTTCCTCATCTATAGGTAGTAGTGCGCTCTACTCTGGCAATCCACCATTGGGGGCTACTTATCCTACGGGTTTCCAAGCAATTTACGCGGCTAAGTATGAAACTAGTATGGCACAAATGGTAGACTATTTGAATACATTGACGTATGATCAGCAAGCAAATATTACAGATCAAGTACCAAATGCTATCCAAGGTTCAAAAGCATTTAGCGGGGGCTATGCAAATTTAATTATTGAGATTGACACACCGGGTGTAAACAATACAAAGCCAGCGGTTTTTGGCTGTGATGGGAATGGCAATAATTCGTTCAATGATCCTGATGATGGTCAGAATGTTGCTTGTGGTGTATTTACAACACGTCGTACAGTATCATTTCTTGACTGGTGTGGCTTACGGCCAATGACAGAATTGGAATATGAAAAAATATGCCGTGGCACAATGTTTAACGGTACGCCAAATCCACGTGTTGCTAACGAATATCCTTGGGGTACAATTGGAATAACGCCATATTCTCGTCCAAGCATTAGTTTTCTTTATACTGATAGTGCCCGTTTTAATGGGGCAGTGGTAAATGGACGGGCAATGTTGGCCAGCAATGGTGTTGCAAGTCATGGCCCAGTTCGTGTAGGTGTATTTGCAGAGTTAGCCACTGGCAGAGCAGCGGCTGGTGCAGGTTTCTACGGCAATATGGATTTAGCGGGTAACAATTGGGAAACAGTAATAGGAGTAAATAATACTACAAATACTGTGACAATGACGGCACTGGGTGATGGTAATCTTACCAGCACTCCAGGCCCTACTGATGGCGATGGTAATGTTACTGGGTGGTCTAACTATAGCGCCAATACATATTGGGGTATAAGAGGCGGCGCTTGGTTAGATGCCACTAATTGGAGTACACATTCTCAAACCTCAAATAGATTTGGTGTGCCATCCTTGTCGCCTACAACTCCCACTCATGTCGGTATAAGAGGCGTAAGATAGTGTTGTCCTCAAAGGACAGATTTTTTTAAACTTTTAAAAAACATATCTTATGAAAATAAAACAACTAACAATAATAATACTCATGCTCTTTGCGAGCGTGAGTGCCTTTGGGCAGGATACCATTATGTATCATGGCGGTAAAGGCGATGGATTTGATAGAGTGTATGTCAACAATTTTTCGCGCATACTCCTCAATAATAATGTAGCCTACGCTGGTAATAAGGGAGATGGTCATGCGTTTATAGAGGTTAGCAACTTTTCGCCCATGCTTATAAATAATAATGTGGCGTATGCGGGTAATAAAGGCGACGGCTATGGTTTTGAAAAAATAGACAATTTCTTTCCCGTGCTAATTAATAATAATGTGGCCTACGCTGGCAACAAAGGTGATGGCCACGCATTTGAAAAAATTGATAATTTCTTTCCTGTGATTATTAATAATAATGTGGCTTACCTCGGCGAGCGAGGCGATGGTCATGCTACAGAAGCCGCTACCAATTTTAATCGCACGCTCATTAATAATTACATTGCTTACGCCGGTGGCGCGGGCGATGGTTGGAGTAACGCCTTGGCACAATCAGTTTCGCTGCCCTTAGTGCTTTTAAGTTTTGATGGCGAGGCAATGGATAGTTACAACGCCCTAACTTGGGCAACGAGCATGGAAGAAAACGTAGATTATTTTTTGGTAGAAAAAAGTAAAGACGGACTTGACTTCGCAAGTATTGGTAACATAAACGCCGTAGGAAATTCAACAGTGAAACAAGAATATAGTTATGATG
>JBBSPP010000306.1:0-4281 GCA_038258625.1 Chitinophagales bacterium | reverse complement strand
TTTATGCTTTGGATTTAGGAATTAATAATTTCCTTAGGGGTAAATATTTGCTGGCATTAATTGATTGTACTTGCTAAACTTTTTAAGATTATGCGCTATTGCAACTAAACCAGTTTCAATGGCTACTTTTTCTATTCCCCTGAGCATAAATCGTTTGAAGTTCATGTTGTGTTTTATGTTTCCGAAGACTGCTTCTACATCCCAACATCGTCTTTTTCTGTGTGCGATGCCTTCTTCAGATAAGAGTTTTTCTCTGGCAGTTGCTTTGTGTTGTATCAGATTATGATTGCGCTCAATGGTTCTGTTATCTTTTGATTTATGACAAACAACTCGAACTGGGCAATCTTCGCAGTTTTGAGCTTGGTATAAATCGGCACTTTGTTTAAACCCGGTTTGTGTGATGCGATGGCGAGTACCTATTTTTTTCATGGTTTGTCCCATTGGACAGGTGTAGCTATCCGTGGCTGGATTGTAATGCAAATTATCAGCAAGTTTGGGGAGTAGTTTTCGTTTTTTGTCGTGCTGTTCTTTGTGGAAGTAGGGATATTTTACGAAGGCTTCTATTTCATTATTTTGTAAGTATTCATAATTTTCTTCGCTGCCGTATCCTGCGTCTGCAGTTAGGACATCGGGTGCTGTTTTGTAATCTTGGATGTGCTGGGCTAGGTGTTTAGGCAAGGTGGTGGTGTCTGTTGGATTGGGATGTAGGCTGTAATTTACAATGTACTGATTGTTGGTGCTAGCTTGTAGATTGTAGGCAGGTTTTAATTGCCCGTTCTTCATGTGGTCGTCTTTCATACGCATAAATGTGGCATCGGTATCGGTGCGACTATAGCTGTTTCTTGTGCCCAATATTTTTTCTTGTGCGGCGTATTTGTCTAAATTTTTAGGCCAGTTAGCTTGTGCGTATTTTAGTTTTTGACTTATTTTTTTATCTACATCTTTGCCTTGCAGTGCATGGTTTATTTGGTCTATGGTTTGCTGTACTTTATCGGCATCTAGTTCTTCAAAGTCGGGTTCTTCCGGCTGTTGTTCTTCGTCTTTGTGTACTTGTTCTACGTAGGCCCAAAGTTTTTTGAGTTGGTTACGCATACGCTCTTTGTGATATTTAATACTGTTTGCCCAAACAAAAGTGTAGCGATTGGCGTTGGCTTCTATCTTAGTACCGTCGAGGTAAATTTCTTTTAGGCTGAGTGCTCCTTCTGATGCGAGTAAATGAACAACTTGGGTGAAGATTTTTTTGAGTTCATTTTTTAAACGCGTACTTCTAAAAAGATTAATCGTTCCATGATCTGGCGTTGCGCCTCCGCTGAGCCACATAAAGTGAATATTTTCTTGTAAGGCTTGTTCTATTTTTCTACTAGAATAAATATTATTCAGGTAAGCGTAAATCAAAACTTTGAGCATCATGCGTGGATGATACGATGAGGTGCCACCTCCTAGATAGCTTTTTTCTAAGCTTTTTAAATCGATACAATCTATAATCTGATTAACCATGCGCACGCGATGTTTTGCAGGAACTAACTCGTCATAACTCGGCGGCAATAGACTCAGCTGATTTTGGCTGTAGGGTTTGAATACTACTTTCTTTGACATAATGCTAAGCTAATAATATCAACTAAAAACTCTAAATCAAGTTATCATCATTTTTTGTTAGCTTGTGGATTATGAAACGAAAAGAGGCTGCCCTTTTTAGACAGCCTCTTTTTTAAATTAATTGTATTAGATGAGTTGCTCACGGTCGCTTTTTGCTACTTTCAAAATTAAGGCCTTTTTTATTTGTTTGACACATAGAAATCTGGGCGCAAGCAAGCATTAGTTAACGCCTATAGAGACACCGGTAAACGAACCGCTACAACTGATAACTGCACCTGGTGTATTAGGGTCTTCGTAGCTACCAGTAAACGTACCATCTACAAAATAATTATCAGCTGTATTTGGTGTAGCGTTTTGATACAGGGTAGCCTTGGTAATGGTTACAGTACCTGATGTGCAGAGGTAGGCAGTGGTTTGCGTTGGATTGGCAAAGGCACTTACGCCCACTTGCTAATTGTAAACTCCATTAGTCATTGATGGCATATCGGCTTGTAAACCATAAGACCAAGAAGTATTCGGTAACGGGGAGGCTTGCATAGCAAACATGCCGAGAGAAGTGATGAGCGAGCCACCAAGGGCATGGGTAGTGGCTACATTACCAGGTAATGTAAAGTTGAACGAATGACTTTCCGCGCCTGACACACTCATAGTAAAAGTAGCATCGGGTATGGTAGGCGTGGGTGTTGGAGTGTCTGTATCTTTATTAGAACAAGATGTGATGAGAATAAAGGACAAACAAGCTAGGAGTACTGTAAAAAGATTTTTCATTGGTTTGAGTTTTTAAGATGATTTTTAAATAATTAAGCCTCAAACCTACAAAAAAAAATAAGCCTTTCATAATTTTAGTCAAATAATCTTGACCCCTAGAAATAATCTATGATAGTTTGATTTTTAAACTATTTGCGGCTTCACGCTCAATTTTTCTATGTTTTTAATACAACTATCAATATAAGCAATGCTATAAATACGATGTTGATTAGTAGCATGATTATGTTCGTTTTGGGTATTTGCTTATTTTCAACTTTTACGGTGGCTATTATGGCAAGGGCAATCCCTAATCCCAACCCAACTAGGGCATTAAACACTACGATGCCTCCTGATGCCAATCCTTGCCCTTTGGCAGTACCCAAAATGATGGTGAACAATAGCCCACTAGTGAGCCCCAGCAGCCCACCAAGAAAATATAGTACGATATAGCTTAGTTTGCGCCACATTTATTTAGATTTTAGTACAAGTTCCACTCTACGGTTTTTTGCTTTACCACTTTCGGTACTATTAGTATTTACTGGCGCCAGTGGCCCTACCCCGTGCGGTAATAAGCGGCTAGTGGCAATGCGGTGTTGGCTGACTAGGTAATCTGTAACGGCTTTGGCTCTTTTTGCGGATAGGTCAATGTTATACGCCACACCCCCTGTCATATCAGTATGCCCAACCACAAAAATAATGGCGGTGGGGTTTTGTTTTAAAAATTTAGCAATTTCTGCCAACAATGGCTTTGATTCGTCTTTGATGGTTGCTTTATTATGGTCAAAAAGAACGCCTTGCAGTGCTATTTTACCTTGCTTAAAAAGTTGATCGGCTATAAAATCGGCATTGACCAAAATTAGGTCATCTTTCATTTCTTTCGTCTCAATTATATCAAGCAGCACCACCGTTTCATTATTGGTGTATCGTTTGCCTGATATAGCTATGTAAATGTTTCCTTTTTGTGCCGCCATGTAAAACGTGCCGCCCACGGTTGAGCTACCTTTTTCTATATTTATATTGGAGGTTGTAGGTATGGGGTTTGCTTTATAAAAAGTGGTTAGCCATGTATTGCCACCTACTTCTTTGGATACGTTGCGCTCCTGATGCACCTTGTTGGCAAGTAATTTAAATGACCCTTTTTGCAGCGCACTTAGGTAATTTTGGTACACCTCTGTCACAATTTTATCACCCTTGATAGTGTAATAAATTCTTGTTTGTTTGCCCGAGACATTTACCCACTTATCAATTTTTCTGTATCCTGTTTCGGGGCCTGTGGCAATAGCAAACTCGCTAAAGTTTTTTATATTGCAATACTCAATAACTGCACCTGGGTAGCGCGAAATTACGGGGTGGTCTTCGCAGCCAGCTTTGTCTGCTTGGGCAAATACATTTGCCGTTAAGAGTACTAATAAAATGGTTGTAATTTGTTTTTTCATTTTTTGATTGGTTTTATTTATAAATACACAAGTTTCTACAAAAATACTAAATTAAGATAATATAGCACTGTTTATACTGGCTACTGCCTTAGTTCCCCCAAAATAAGGTTTGAGCTATTCTGCTCTCTCCGGCATAAGCCACCTCTTGCAAAGATACAGCCAAGCTAAAGCGAAGTGTTCATGAAAGCTATTGCTCGCGACAGCGAACTGGCGATAAAGTGTATTTGCGGAAATGTGTGTTTGCGTTAAAGTGTTGCGTACTATTCTGCCAGCTTGCCCTGAGCCTAGCTGGCCCCGAGTATTGAGGGGAAGGGGCAGCGGGTTCTCAACTAGAGGTCGTCTAAAAACTAGGCGACCTTTTTTTATGCTTTGGATTTAGGAATTAATAATTTCCTTAGGGGTAAATATTTGCTGGCATTAATTGATTGTACTTGCTAAACTTTTTAAGATTATGCGCTATTGCAACTAAACCAGTTTCAATGGCTACTTTTTCTATTCCCCT
>JBBSPP010000305.1:0-4281 GCA_038258625.1 Chitinophagales bacterium | reverse complement strand
TCCAAAATGTGGTTACATCATTTTGCAAACAACGGTACCGGAAGCAATGGTTATTGCGGATGAATATGATAAAATAATCACTTCAAAAATATCGTTAGAAAAATATAAAACAATTGGTATTGGCCCTGGTATCGGAACACATAAAGCAAGCGCAGCAGTTTTGAAGAATATTTTACAGTCGTTTTCAAAGCCCATAATTATTGATGCCGATGCCATTAATATTTTATCGGACAATAAAAAATGGCTGACCAAAATAACACCTCAGTCTATTTTTACACCACATGAAAAAGAATTTGAAAGATTGGTAGGCTCCTTTGCAACTGATAAAGTAAAGACTGAATTGCAAATTAAATTTTCAGTAGAACATAAAGTGTTTGTGATTTTAAAAGGACACCAAACCCAAATTTCTTGCCCCGACGGAACTATGTACATCAACACTACCGGGAATGCAGGAATGGCCAAAGGTGGCAGCGGCGATAGTTTGACCGGCATTTTAACAGCGCTTTTGACGCAAGGTTATTCATCCCTTGACACTTGCATTATCGGTGTGTACATACACGGACTGGCTGGCGATATTGCCGTTAAAAAAACAAGTGAATTTGCTTTATTACCTTCAGATTTAATTGCGCATTTAGGCGAAGCATTTTTGGAAACCATGCAATCTAAATAAAACAGCGAACGCTAAATATATGCTGCTCCTTTGTGTATAAACTAGCGTCGAGGTTGTGTGGTGAGCCTGACGCGGAAGTACCTTACTCGAATCCCAATCAAAAAACCCTTCTCTACAAAGTGCAGAGAAGGGCTTTATCCAATCGTGAAGAAATCTTATTCTTGCTTCGGGTAAATTGGCTTAGGCTTTGGGCGTTTCTTGGCGATATCGTGATTTTTTTTAAATTTTCCAGGTATTTCGTTTTGATTGCTACTTTTAATCAAAAGCCCTTCTCTAAGCTTTGCGCAGAAGGATTTGCCTTCCCTTTAACCAAACAATGTAGTCTAGCCCTTACTTTGTAAAAGCGCGCTCGTAATGATGCCTTGGCAATCACGTTATTTTTTTAATTTTTAATATCGGGTCTTTTATCAACCACTCAACCTTTTTCACCATTAATTTTACTTTTCACGGTTTACATTTTACATTTATCGCAATGAAATTATTACAGAACAAAGTAGCAATAATAACAGGCGGTAGCCGCGGCATTGGCGAAGGCATTGTACTAAAATTTGCCGAGCATGGTTGCAATGTAGCCTTTACTTATGTAAGCGATGGCAGTGCGGAACTGGCAACAGTAATCGAAGAAAAATGTGCCGAACATGGCGTAAAAGCCAAAGGCTACAAAAGCAACGCTAGCAACATGGCAGACTGCGAAACGCTCATAAAAGATGTGCTCCAAGATTTTGAAAAAATAGACATACTAGTAAACAACGCTGGCATTTCAAAAGATAATTTGCTCATGCGCATGACCGAGGAACAGTGGGACGATGTGATGAACGTAAACCTAAAAAGCGTTTTCAACATGACCAAACAAGTCATGCGCCCCATGATGAAAGCCCGCGATGGGGCGATTATTAATATGAGCTCTGTCATTGGCATGATGGGCAATGCGGGCCAAAGCTCTTACGCCGCTAGCAAAGCGGGCGTAATTGGTTTTACAAAAAGCATTGCCAAAGAACTTGGTAGCCGCAATGTACGCTGCAATGCCATTGCCCCCGGCTTTGTAGAAACCGATATGACATCCTATTTAAAAGATGGCGAAGGCGCCGAAAAATATAAAGAAGCAATTCCATTAGGCCGTTTTGGGCAGGCCGAGGATATTGCAAATGCGTGCGTTTTCCTCGGTAGTGATTTGGGTAATTATATTACCGGCGATGTGCTCAATGTGAGTGGGGGCTTGTTGATTTAGTGGTAGAAATTTTTTATTTTAAAAGCGCTTGGGCTTTCTCACAATCCGCTTCAATTTGCTCCTTCAATTCCTCAAAAGATGCAAACTTTTTTTCATCACGAATGCGCCCAATAAATTCTACACAAAGTTGCTCGCCATAAACATCCTGTTCAAAATTAAAAATGTGAACCTCCAGCCGAAGTTCATTTTCAGTATTCACAGTTGGGCGCACGCCAATATTCATCACTGCATCAAAAGCTATTTTTCCTACAAAAGCTTTTACCGCATAAACTCCATTTGCAGGGATTAATTTTTTGTCTGTACCGATACTAATATTCGCCGTCGGGAAACCAATTGTCCTACCTTTTTGATCGCCTTTTATAATCGTGCCGCTTAGTTTATAATTTGATTGTAACAAATGATTTGCTTCGGTTACATCACCATTTTCCAACGCTCGGCGAATAGCAGTTGACGACACATGCGCATCATCAACCAGTTGTTTGCTAATTTCCTCCAGCTCAAAATGGTGGTTGGCAGCATACTCTTGCAACAGTTCAAAACTACCACTCCGCTGCTTGCCAAAATGATGGTCGTAACCAATGACTAGCACCTGCGGTTTTATTTTTTTTATCAAAAATTCCTCCACATACTCTGCTGCTTCTTGCTCGGCAAATGTTTTGGTAAAAGGCGCAATGATCAAATGATCCAACCCCAAATCTGCCAGCAATTCTTTTTTTTCATTGAGCGTAGTTAGCAGTTTTAGGTTATGATTTGGGTTGATCAAAAACCGCGGGTGCGGCTCAAAAGTTACCAGCACAGATTGGCCGTTACGCTCGCGGGCAATGGTTTTTATACGATCAATAATTACGCGGTGGCCAGCATGCACCCCATCAAAAGTGCCAATGGTAACTATCGGATTTTTGATACCTCGTAATTTATTAATGTCTTGGTGAAGCTGCATTTTGCGAAGCGCAAAGCTAAATATAGATTGTAAGAGATATGAAATATGGCCCTCATTTATACGTGGCTTTATGACTAAAAACAGATGGCAAGGCCTATGGATAGAAAGGCGCTGTCGCATTGCTTTTTTACATAAAAAAAAACCTGCCCGTGAAGCGTTCGCATTGTTTTTTGTATAAAAAAAACCTGCCCGTGAAGCGCACGAACAAGATTGAGGAGGATTACAGGCAAATTGTGTGCGATTATTTTTACGCATAATGGCTTAAAATCGTACGTAATGCTTAATCTGATTACAGTAATACTTAATATGATTACAGTAATTAATAATCTGATTACAGTAATGCTTAATATGATTACAGTAATACCTAATCTGATTACAGTATTACTTAATATGATTACAGTAATACCTAATATAATTACAGTTTTACTTAAACGGATTACAGTTTTGCTTAATCTGATTAAATTTTATCTAATTTCGTTCTAATTTTAATACCTTTACCTGCGCGCGCTGGTGCAGCAGATTGATGGTTTGCCACTGGGCTAGGCGCACAATGGGTGCCACATCATTTTTTTTTAATAAAAAAACACCCCCACTTGCCAGTATATTTGTGTGCTGTATGAAACATCTTCTTCTATTGGCTACCATTCTTTTTTGCCTAAAAGCAAACGCCCAAAACATCCTTATTTCCAAAACCGACAATCCAAAGGAAGCTTGTATAAAAATAAATGCTGCCAAGCCCAACCAACTAATTGCCGGCTCGGTAATGAATGGTTTTCATATAAGTAATGATACGGGGCGCACGTGGACGAGCTCCAAAATGCAAAGCCGCTACAATGTGTGGGGCGACCCGGTGGTGGATATTGACGCGAACGGAAAATTTTATTTTTGGCATCTCAGCTACCCCGAGAAAGGATATTATATCGATCGCATTGTTTTACAAACCTCTACCGACGAAGGAAAAACCTGGACCGATGGTACGGGCATTGGTTACTACCCGCCCAAGCAGCAGGATAAACAATGGAATTTTATCAACCCGCGCACGGGCGAAATTTACCTGAGCTGGACACAGTTTGACAAATATGGCAGCAAAAAAAAGAGTGATGAATCAAATATTCTTTTTGCAAAAAGTAGTGACGCTGGCGAAACTTGGACCGCGCCAGTAAAAATAAATAGCACCCCCGGCGACTGCCGCGACGACGACAAAACCGTAGAAGGCGCCATGACCGAGGTGGACAAAAACGGTACATTATATTGTAGCTGGGCGGGCAAAAAAGGAATTTATTTTAATGCCAGTAACAATCAGGGCGCAAGCTGGGGCCGAAAAGAAAACGTAATTGAAAAACTGAAAGGTGGCTGGAGTATTGACATTCCCGGCGTGGACCGTTCAAATGGTTTCCCTATTTTAAAAGTAGATCGTAGCAAATCAATTTTTAATAATACTAT
>JBBSPP010000304.1:0-4294 GCA_038258625.1 Chitinophagales bacterium | reverse complement strand
TTTTTTATCGAGTGAGAAGGTAGCCGTAAATCGAGATTGTACAGGGTTTGGATAAATACTCGTAATATCATCAGTCGGCACACTGCTTACACCCACTGGCCATGAAGGCCGATGCAATTTTGCAATATAAGCTCGGTAACTGCTGCCTAGTGCATACGTGCCAGCTAGGTAGGCTGCATTCGGATTGTTATAAGCTTGCTGAATTCCCGAATAATCACCCCATCGTTCGTTCGAATCTACCAATACATTAAAACTGCCTGTACCATTTTGTACCGCAATAATATCGGAGAAATTACCACCATTATCACTATACACGGTACTCACCCCAGGAAAACTATCGCGGTAGCAATGCGAGAAATTCCAATACACGGCATGGTCCCAACCAATTTGACCCATATAAGCCATTGATGGATAGCCATATTCCGCATCGGCATCCGAAAAAATGGAAGCTTTCACCAGCGGCGTTGTACTACTTACATTTTCAATTCGGCCCAAATAAACGCCAGCATTATTGTGGGCTGGGTTTACACTATTCGCACCAAAATGAATATAATCATTTTCATAAATGGCCGCTAGCACGCGTCCATCATTTGTCATTAAATATTCCCCATTTTTCATACGTGGGTTTGGCGGTAAGCCATACGGTACGGGCGTTTGGATTACCCGTTGGGTAAGCGTAGCTATGCCTGATTGATAGGAGTTATCTATGTGCATCACAAACACACTATCATTACTAAAATCTACATTCCGGACAGATAAGAAATACATATCGTCGCTCATATCGGTTACCTGTTGTTTGGCTGGGCAAATATTACGGTACAGCGTATTACCAAATTTTATGCTATCATACAGCGTGTATTGCAAGGGTGTACCTTGGTACCCGTCCGATTTTTTTATTTGATAAATTACACTTTGCCGAAAACCCGTTTGCCAACCAACATTATCCTGTATTTGGTTAAAGGTCATGAAGAGATCTTTATCAGAAATAGAAATTATGGGATAATCGCTCCAGGTAGAATCATTAAAAGGGTTGCCGCTGACGGTGTAAAAATTCCAATTACCCAACGGATCATTTGTAGCTGTAAAGCCAATGATGATGTTCGATTCATAACTAACACTCCCGCTAAAACAAACCAGAATAAACCGATCTGATTTTGGATCATACAGCAAACGAGGGTCGGAAATCCGCGTAAATATACCCACCACAGAGTCTAAGGCCGATATGGATCGAATACCCAATAAAGTAACATTGGTATCGTACACTCGGATATTACTATTTACGGCACTAATAATGATACCATTGTTTGATACCGCTATATCATTATCCATAGGAATGCCACCAGTGTTTGCCATCCAACCAGTATCAACAATTGGATTGAGGCCATTGCCGCGGGTTTTATTTGCTGTATTATTTTGCGTTAATGTCTCATTCCTGCGTTGCTGAACAATATTTTTTTTATCGCCATACTCCGCATTGGGTATTGGGTGCTGATCCAAATGTATAATGGAGGGCGAATAATCTACCACATTAGCATCGAATAACAGCATTTGCTTTTTGAGCGGTGCGGTAAAATTTGTTTTACGAAAATTTTGCGCAAATGCAGATTGAATAAAAAACAAGCTGAGGCCGAAGAAAATAATACGTTTCATATTGAAAAAAATTTGAGTTTAAAGGTACGAGGTTTTTCTCCAATCGACAATTTATAAATCTAATGTGAGCTCACCAAGGTCATTGAGCGCATTTATAAAACTGATGCGCTCGTACTTTTTCAAATCGTGCACAGTGATTTTCTTTAAAAAAATAATTCCTGTCTTCAAAAGTTCTGCACGCTTTGTGCCTTTCAAAAGTGGGTAGGTGGGCGTGTGCCACTCCGCGCCATTGTACAGCGCAATATTGCTATAACTTGCATCACGCAGCATTCCTTTTTTTACAAAAATAATTTCTTCGCCTTCGTTCAAATTTTTGGTGTGGCGATTGATGCAATCCCTATTTTCAAATTTGTGCGAGTACGCAATTTTTTCATCTACCACTAATTTGATGGCATTGATTTTTTTGCGTTCATAAATACTAAATACTACACGGTGTATTTGGGTGTCATAAATAATGCGGCATTTGTAGCGCCCTTTTTTTATACCTTTGGGAACGGGAATATTTTTTTCTAAATCAAAAAAAACGTGCGTACCAAAATTTGCTTTTACAGCACGCGTCATGCGCGCCTGATGCAAATCAAGATTATAATATTGGCCATTTTCCCATCGAATACTCTCAAGCAGTTGGCACATAAATTTTTTGTTTTACTTCTTCGTATTCTTTTTTTGCTTCGCTGTATTTTGTGATGCCACCACCACTTTTATAAACCAATCCGTGTTTAGTTTTTTCTATAAATCTGATAAGCACGCAACTGTCAAATTTTACACCATCGAAAACGCCGGCCACACCGGTGTAAAAATTTCGGTGGTACGATTCTGTTTGGTTTATAATTTTTACGGTCTTTTTTTTTGGTGCGCCGCTAATGCTGCCCGCTGGTAATAATGTACAAAAAATGGTACCCAACTTATCCAAATAATCATCTTCTAGTTCGCCCACAATTTTGGAGCTCGTTTGTAGCAAATCTCCTTTTACAGTTTCAATTTTAGTTAGGTATCTAAATTTTTGAACTTCCACATTTTTCGCTACCATGCTCAGGTCGTTTCGTATTAAATCTACAATGGTGTAGTGCTCGGCAATCTCTTTGGGGTCTTGCAGTAATTGTTGTTCGGCGTTTTTTATAGTAGCATCAATTGTGCCTTTCATGGGGTTGCTGCTTATACCTCTGTGGTCAATTTTTATAAATGTTTCGGGGCTAAAACTTAGCCATTCATTTTTGTACAGCACTTTATATTTTGACGATGCTTTTTCAAAAATATCATACAAGGAATAAGATGTTTCGATGGGCGTTTGGGTGGTGAGATTGCACAAATAGGTATTGCCAAAAAGGATTTCCATTTTTATTTTATCAAATTGTTTTTTGTATTCATCAAACGTTATTGGCTGCTTTTTCAAAAAAATTTTTTCAGCAATTGTTTTTGTTCCGCCAAAGTCAATAATGATATTATTTTTCTCTAAAGCTGCTAATGGAAAAATATCAAAAGCCGTACCCAAAAAATTTACAGCCACAAAAAATGGCTCGCGCGCACGAGCCATCGCATTCATTTTCACCGCCAATTTTTCAAGAGTGTTTGTTTTCAAAAAATGTATTTTCGTGGGCTTAAAAGTAAGCTCCAATTTTGAAAATACTTTTCATTGATAATTATGATTCGTTCACATATAATGTGGTGGAGCTGCTGCGCAAATTTGAAGACGTAGAATTGACGTTGCTAAAAAACGATCAACTCGAAAAAGTTGACGTGGCCGATTTTGACAAAATGATAATTTCGCCCGGGCCAGATTTCCCCAAGGCTGCCAATGGCCTAATGTCTTTTTTAGAAAAAAATTTAGCGCAAATTCCAACACTCGGTATTTGCTTGGGGCATCAGGCTATTGCTCAAATTTTTGGAGGTGATTTGTTGCAGTATAAAAATCCTATGCACGGCGAAAAATGTAACATCGAAATTGCCGAGCCAGGTATTTTATTTAAAAACTTACCTCTCAATTTTGAAGTTGGACTGTACCATTCTTGGTATGTATGCCCTAAAAAGTTGCCTACATGTTTGACCATCATCGCAAAAAATAATGATGGAATTATAATGGCCCTGGAACATAAAAAGTTGCCCATTTACTCAGTACAGTTTCACCCCGAAAGTTATATGAGCGAACATGGTTACGAGATTTTACAGAACTTTATTCGCTCTTAATTTTTTTTTGCCATAACTTAGTTTGTCAATGGGACTTTTTGATAAGTTATTTTCTTTTGGCATAAAAGATGAAACACAGCTGTCTAAGCAGCCTCCAATTTTTGGTCGATATTCTGATAATAATAAAACGAGCCTACAGCTAGAAGAGTGGACGAAGGCCAAAAAATATTACGACGAAAAAGAATACGCCGAATCAATAATTAGTTTTTTTTCCTATCTGCGGGATGATAATATTGACAACGTAGTTTTTGAACCGACAGATGAAAAAGCTACATTTCATATATACCAAGGCAGTAAAAAAATAACAGGCACGATAGACCAACATTGTGTGCGCGCCGAGGTAGCAATTGCCAAAATAGTAAAACGATCCGTACCCGTGATGCGGCAATTGTTGGAGAAAAATTTTCAGCTTTATTATAGCAAATTTTATTTGGAAGAAGATAAAATAAAATTGAAAATT
>JBBSPP010000303.1:0-4305 GCA_038258625.1 Chitinophagales bacterium | reverse complement strand
CCAAAGAAGAATTTGATAAACGGATACCGCTTTTTGAATGGGTAGGTATTTTGTACTTCTTTGTACAGGCCTTCTTGCCGCTCAATGGTAAATACTTGTGCGCCCAGCTCGGCTAGTATGGTGGCTTGGTAGGCGCTGCCCGTGCCTACCTCAAGCACACGGTCTAGCTTTTTTATTTGCAGCAGTTCACTCTGAAAGGCTACCGTGTAGGGCTGCGAAATTGTTTGCCCGCAGTGTATATCAAACGCCCTATCCTGATACGCAATTTTATCAAGCGCGGAGTCCAGAAAAAAATGGCGCGGTACATTATTTATTGCCGCCAATACGGCCTCGCTCTTAATGCCTTTTTTTATGAGTGTATCTACCAGGTTTTGGCGCAGCCCTCGGTGGCGGTACGTATCTTCCTTGGGGCTAGTCATGCTGGCGATAGTATTTTACGGGTAGCGATGTTTGGTTCATAAAATTGCTAATGGCAAGGGTGTCTGTGCCTATAAACTCGTAGCCTACGTAGTAGCTTTCGCTTTCGGTGTTGGTATAGAAAGTGAGTTTTTTTTCACTAGGTTCTAGCACACATTCTTGCTTATTTTGGTTCACCATAGGGCCTATGCCGCCGCTATATTCTGTAGCGGTATGGAACTCAAACCAATGCTGATCATTGTACCATTTGCCAATAATTTTTTCGTCATCTTTTGGCCCGCAAGCGGTAAAAAATAGTAGAGTAAAAAATAAAATACTTAGTCGCATAATTGTAAAAGTTGGGTGTGAATGTGTAGCACTTGCTCTATCAAAAAATCGTGGGCATTACTATGAATTATATAATCTGCATAAGTTGCTTTTTCATCTTCGGGCAGTTGTTTTTCTATGCGGTTCATAATTGCGGCTTGGGTGGTATTGTCGCGGTTTTTTAGGCGGGCAATTCGTTCGGGCAAAGATGTTTGCACTACAATTAATTTATCCAGTTTTTTGTGGCCGCCGCTTTCTATCAGCAAGGCGGCTTCTTTGATGGCGTAAGGTGTTTTTTGTTGCGCAAACCATTTTTCGCCTTGCGCCAAAATTAAGGGATGCACCATGGCATTCAAATCTTGCAAAGCATCGGCATCAGCAAAAACAATTGCCGCCATTTTTTGCCGCTGAAAAACACCGTTTTCGTAAACCCCTTCGCCGAAACGGTCAATTACTTTTTGTCGCAAAAGGTCGTTGGTATCATAAAGCTCTTTGGCCTGTTTATCAGCATCATAAGTAGGAATGCCTAGGGTAGCAAAAATCTTGCACACGGTAGATTTACCGGTGCCAATACCGCCCGTTATGCCCACTTTTAGCATATAGATTTAAGCTTTTTCTAAAACAGGCGAGGCTGCTTTCGCTTCTTTTTCGCGCAGGATCTTCGTCATTTCCATGCTAATGGCGGAGCGTTCCATCTTCACCGTATTGTTGCGGTTTAGCTCTACATTAATGGTGCCGTCTTCATTGCTTTTTACAATTTTGCCATGCACGCCAGAGATGGTAATAATGGTATCACCCACATTATTGGCGTTGCTAAATTCTTTTTGCTGCTTGGCTTTTTTCATTTGCGGGCGTATCATAAAAAAATATAATACCGCCACCATGCCTAGCATAATGGCCATACTTACTGCTGGCGAACCGCCTTCGCTACCTTGTCCTGCCATGAGGATAATTGATAAATTTGTCATCTTTCGTTTATTTGTTTATGTGTTTATTTGTTTATGTGTTTATTTTTTTATTTGTTTTTTTGTTTTTACCACTGTAACGGTTGCAATGCTACTCAAATTCTTCACTTAAGCGGGCATCTATAATTTTATAATTTTGCGAATAAAATCGTTCACTTTTCACCACGCTGAAGGTGGCAAGCCTATTCGTTCTTCTCCCGAGAGCTATCGGGAGTTCACTAATTAACCGTTGCCAATATTACCAGCATATATTTTTGCGGAAAACCGTTGGTTGTAATGTCCACTTTTTTTTCATTGTACCCTATTTTTCCTTTGCTATCAAAAGTTACTTTCATGCTACCGGTGGCGCCTGGCGCAATTGGTTTTGTATCATACTCCGGCACTGTGCATCCGCATGAGCCTTTGGCATTCGTAATGATAATTTCTTTTTTACCGGCATTTTTATATTCAAATTCGTACTCAACCACTTCGCCATCTGTTAGATTGCCAAAATCGTGTACGGTATCAGTAAAAACTAATCTGGCAGCATTCTCCATGTCAGCTTCTGTAGCGCTAGATGGGTTATTTACCAAATTGGTTGACAACGTTTCGGAGTCGTTCAGCACTTCATCGTTTGCTTTTTGGGCTACCTCATCGCCATCTCCGCATGATATAAATGCAATGGAAAATAGCAACATGGCTATGGATAATATTTTTTTAAATTTCATAAAATAAAAATAATTTAAAATACGTTAAACAGATTTGCGTAATTCACCTTTTTTTTCTAGGTCTTTTTTTATGTTATCAAGCACGCCATTTACGAACTGCCCGCTTTGATCCGTGCTGTACATTTTGGCAATATCTATATATTCGTTGATGGAAACTTTTACCGGCACTTCGTTGAAAAAAAGTATTTCTGCCAAGCCCAATCGCAATAAAATTAAGTCAATAACCGCTACCCTATCGGCATCCCAATTTTTAAGACGAGGCGCAATTTGGCTGTTTAAAAAATCAAATTTTTCTGCGTAGGTTTCTAGTAGGTCTTTGGCAAATGTTAGCTTCTCGGCAGTGAGAGTATTTTGGAAAATAATTTTTGAAGGTTGTTTTATTAAGAGTAGCAACCAACGTTGTATTACCTCAATATCATCTTCCCAATGAATAAATTTTTCGTCAAAAAACTCGCTCGCTCTTTCATCTGTATCAATAGCATACTCTGCAGCGCGAAGTATCAAATTTTCTATCAATGCAGGATTATTTTTATCTGTCAAAAAAAGTTTGTATTCCTCAGTTTCTTTTAAGTGCAAAAAAGTAGCCCGTACCAAATCATCAGGAAAAATATGCTGTAACACATTATCTTTTATAGCCTGGGTGAATGAAGCATTTTCTTTTAATTTTTCAATAAAAGGAATACTTGCTACATCAGTATCAATCACTTCGTTAGTAGCAATAAATTTTGATGCATTGCGGTTGGCATAAATAAGTGAATATTGAAACACTTTTAATATAAAAAGCGATAAAGCGGCAAATGAGGTTTCAGTTTGGTTCATATTTTTAAGAAAAACCTTCTTAATACCACCATTGCCGTTATCTAACTCGCTACCCGCACTATATAATAGTTGAAATATCTTAATACGAATTTGCCTCCTACTAAACTGATTTTTAGCCTGCATTTTTAATTTTTTCAAAAAACAAGGCGCAAATGTATGTTCATTTTAAGTAAGATTAAAAATCTAATGCAAGATGTTCGCATTAATGTTACAAGTTAACAGAACACAAAGATTATTTTTCGTACATAAAAATATTTTCATATACAATTCATAATATATCTTATACAATTACAATATTTTTTTAAATAGTTATATTAACTTAGCATCGACTATAAAAAAAAATTGTATTATGTTTATTAACAACAACCTCCGCGTCAAAATTGACGAGGAGTACAAAATCCTATGGATAGGTGTTGACCTCCAGGATAAATTGTGCTACTCCATGAAATTTCTTGACAATCTTACTCACGTAAAAGACCTCATAACATATCTCATAAAAAAAGAAGATATTAAATATGTGGTAGCATACTCACTTAATAAAGGCGTATGGAATTTAGGCGGCGACCTTGAATATTTTGTTGAGTGCATTCAAAAAGGTAAAAAAGCCGCCCTGAAAGATTATGCCTATAAATGTGTGGATCTAGTATATAATTATAATAATACTTATGATCTGGATGTTTTTTCTACCTGCGTAGTACAAGGTAACGCTTTTGGTGGCGGGTTTGAAAGTGCATTGGCAGGTAATTTTATTCTTGCCGAGCGCTCAGCCATGTTTTCCTTCCCAGAAGTTATTTTTGGCACCTTCCCGGGAATGGGGGCTTATAGTTTTTTGACTAATAGAATTGGGTATCGAAAGGCAAATGAAATCATTCACAGTAATAAAACATTTGCTGCACAGGATGTATATGACATGGGTATTATTGATAAAGTAAGCCCCGATGGTCATGGCATCAGTGATATATCGTTATTGATTAAAAACGGCGATTTGGAAAAATATAGCAATGATCCTTTTTTGAATATTTGTAATAAAGTATCCAAGTCCGAACTGTTAGAAGTTGTTGATGTTTGGGTAGATAAAGCATTTACATTAT
>JBBSPP010000302.1:0-4320 GCA_038258625.1 Chitinophagales bacterium | reverse complement strand
TAAGCAGCCTAGCCAATAACACCTTTCATCCAACCCTACTCGAACCTGTCAGGTTCAAATGTCGATAGTAATTACAGATTATGCAAATTCGACCCGCCGCGACGGTTCGCACATTTTTCACCAATAAATTCTACCGAAATGCCATATCAATGGGATTAAAATTCCCCCGCTGCTCCAACCTTTTCCAGAAAAATACTATCTGAGATATGGCTCCGACGCGGCGCAAAACATCGTAGACAGAAAAATAATTAATAGGCTATTTAGCCATTTTATTTGGCCATGAATGTGTATTTTCAAATCATCATAAAAAAGATCAGTATGAAACTAGGAGCATTTTCTATAAGCCTTGCCGTAAAAGACATTCATAAATCAAAAGAGTTTTATGAAAATTTAGGCTTCACTTACAAAGGTGGCAACATTGAACAGAACTGGATTGTTCTCAAAAATGAGCATGCAGTCATCGGCCTTTTTCAGGGAATGTTTGAAGATAATATTATCACCTTCAATCCGGGTTGGGATAGCAAAGCACAAAACTTAGAAGATTTTGACGATGTAAGAGAGATACAACATCATTTAAAAAATTGTGGTATAAAACTAACCGCTGAAGCAGATGAAAAAACCATCGGACCCACTCATATCACATTAACCGACCCTGACGGTAATAATATTTTGATAGATCAACATAGATAAACTTTGATGCGAAATTTTTTACAGCAAGTCGAAATGCTCTGGGCTTTTCCAGTTGTTCGCTCAAAATTGCTATTGAAGATATTGCCCTACCCAGCTTGCTACGCTCTGCGTGGGCGAGCGTCATTTTGAATGCCAAACAATCGGAGGTTCTCATATCGATGCAAGAATATGAAATTAGTTTTATTTATGATTTACGATGTCTTTTGCTGCGCTAAAACATTTCGAAGTGACTAGCATCGCTACACCTTCGTCAAGTTTTTTTTAACGGATAGATATGTTCATACTAGTAAAGAATTTTATGAAAAATATATTTTTTCAAAAGCTTGCATCTCAGTGTATGGAGAATTAGATTTGAGTGCAAATCAACCTTATCATTATGCCTAGCAAATTTGAAACTATTAAAATCAAACCTATCTCTTCTGCCGTTTTCAAAAAAGTTGTTCTTGACAGAAATATTTTGAAAAAGCTACTAAACACGCGCGCTCTGTCTTTTACCATGGAGACGCAGTTATTTAGCAATTGGTGCTGGGCGGCCACAGCTACTAGCGTAGCAAAATTTATTGCTGCTACTACTACTTGGACACAGTGTAAAGTGGCTTGCACTGAAAAAGGATTGACGACCTGCTGCAATTCTCGATTACCTTCTGCCTGCAACACCTACGGCACGTTGGGTTCTTCCCTCACCACGGTAGGTCATTTCAACAAATCGGAGGCTGCCTCATCTACCACATGGGTAAAAGTGAAAGCAGAGATTGTTGCCGGCCGGCCAATTGGCGCGCGTACTGCCTGGAGCGGCGGGGGCGCACACTTTGTAGCTATTTATGGGTATCAAGAATATGGTGGGCAGCAATACCTGATGATTGATGATCCAATTTATGGAAAATCAACCATGACCTACGCCACTTTCCAAACGTTATACCGAAATAGTGGTACTTGGACACACACTTATTACACTAATTAAACCTTCAAAAAATTATGTCTAAAATAACTTCTGAACTTTCTGCAAAGTCGAATGTACTGCAGCTCATTCTTCAATCTCGTCCGTTGGTAAATCCCGATATTGCCGAGAAAGACATCAAAACGCCCGAAATAGGTGGCGCATTCCCAATATATAATGTGGGACTAAAGGATTTGAAAGCGACCAAAATTACGCTGAAAGCCGCACCCCTGATGCGCGTACAGGAAATGAATACGGCTAAAAAAATTGCCGCTTCTTATGAAGTAAGTAGTAAGGCTACAGAAGCAACGATTCCTGCCATCCATACCGACACAAACTATCTAACGAAACTGAATACTAGTTTTCAGGCGGCTGAGAAATCTGCTGAAAAGGCGAGCTTGAGTGCCAAGATGCGGATGATAAATATTCCTGCGCTGCATACCGAGGCGTATTGGCTACATTATGACGATACAAACAGCAAAGATATGGTTGTACCGATTCATTCATTTTTATTCCCAGACGGTGTACCAGTGCCTTATGCAGAATTTATTGAGAAGATGAGCGCCGAAGCTAAGAAGATACCTGATGTTAGCAACAATGAGTTGGGTGGCTAGGATTTGATAAGCAATACCAAATAAATCCTAAATTGTCGTTCAAGATATTGTTGACCTCCAGACCCAACTGCCGAGTAAGCAGTTTAGCTAATTATAGTTTATTCCGTTATTTAGTTAAATGCCAATTAGCAAACGCTAGCATTTTATAGAAAAAAAAATTATCCTACAATCCCGAAGAACTCCTGCGGCGAAACATCAAATAGCAAGTTGTAAAAAAAAACTACTATGAAGTATAGCCGTTATCAACCAGTTGCTCGACATATTCTTGCGAGTCAAGATTCATGAAAAACCCTGTATAAAAGGGTTCTCAATTCAACCTACTGTTAGGCAAAACGCTCCAAAAGCTACAAAAATAATCCCCGTTTAGAAATTAATTAAGAATGTAAGAATCATTTATAAGCCGACGTAGTGTCTGACTTTAAGAGGTAGATTAGCAAATCATCATTCACGTAGTATTGCATATAATAATCATAGGAACTATTAATATCCTTATCTCTTACCAAAATTGATTTTTCATTTAAATTCATTTGGGTACTATCTATATGCATCCATGGCATTCGATCAAAAATGAGCAGCAGATAATTCCTAAAAACTTTTTTTCCTTTAAGAGTTCCACCGGAGTCAGGAAACATATTCATAGCCAGTGTAGAGCGTAATTCGATATTATCAGCTACCAAGGTCATGCAAGATTCGATGTCACGTTCATTAAGAGATTCAATAAATTTTCGAACAACTTCATCTTTCATAAAATAAATATACATTCAAAACAAAAAAAACTGCTTCTTTAAAAAAGCAGTTCTCAAATAAAATATAAGTTATTAAATTATTGGGCGGTATAGCCACCATCTACCAAATGATACGAACCAGTTATAAAACTAGCTTCCTCCGAACATAAAAAATAAGCTAGGTTAGCCACCTCTTCAGCCGTTCCTAAACGGCCAATTGGGTGCGCGGCTATTAAAGGTTTTTTCTGTTCTTCGTCTAGCACTTCGAGCAGCGGAGTTTCTATATAACCTGGGCCAATAGAATTTACTCGCACACCATCTTTGGCATATTCTAGAGCGGCCGTTTTGGTAAGGCCAACTACACCGTGCTTAGCCGCAACATAAGCTACAGAATTTGCTGTACCCACCGAGCCTAAGATCGATGCCATATTTACAATCGCACCGCCACCAGCTTTTATAATTTCAGGTATTTGATACCGGCAACCATAAAACACCCCACTCAAATTTATATCAATCACTTGCTGCCAACTCTCTATCGGATATTCGCCCGTCTTTGCTAGCTTACCACCAATGCCCGCATTGTTTACGGCATAGTGCAACGCGCCATATTTTTCTACGGTCTGCGTTACCAATTTTTCCATTTCTTCAGATTTTGAAGTGTTGGCTGTTATAAAAAAAGCATTGCCATTTTCTTTGGTTATTTCTCCTACTACTTTGTTACCAGCCTCTTCGTCAATATCCGAAACTATTACGTTTGCATGCTCTTTGGCAAATCGATGTGCAATAGCACGCCCAATTCCGGAGCCGCCTCCAGTTACTATTATTGTTTTGTTCTTCATAATTTTTTCTTTCTATCAAAGTTAATGAATCATCTAAGCAAAATCCTTATCATATTGCCCCGACGATTTCTAAAGTTTACATTGTACAAAAAATAGTTCAATACAAAAGGTATCTAAACTATATATGCTGCAAACACATTTTGATCACGTTGATGTTACTTGGCATCTGGTCTAAAAAAAACATCTAAATTCTATACGCATAGCTTAATAGTCAAATTGTTCTGCGCACAATATCTGTCATATACATTGCTGATGGCAGCACGCGAAAAAATGGGTAACCACAAATGGTATTTATAAATTTTGCTACCAATTAATTATACAAACTACAATCTGCGCTAGCAAAATCAGAAACAGAGTTTAGAAGTAAAAAAATATTTAATGAAACTTAAAAAGTAAGAAAGTAGAAATGAGCGGGAAGCAGTACAAACAGAGTTGGAATAGAGCAATTGCACATTTAAATGATGACTAATTATCAACCCACTTAAATCAATTTAAAAATTCCCAAACGTAGTAAT
>JBBSPP010000301.1:0-4332 GCA_038258625.1 Chitinophagales bacterium | reverse complement strand
GAATAGCTAAAAGGCGCAGCGACATAGTGCCCGCAGCTGCCCATAACGATAAGCTCGAAATTGATAAAGAAGAAGATGATTTTTCGTCTAAAGAAATCACTGGAAACAAAACAACAATTAAAAAAGTTGGGCCTAATACAGAAGAGCGTTTTGATGATATACATACTGTCCCTACTGATTGGAAAAAAATTATAGATAGCGAAGGTGGGGCGTGCAACTACTAAAATGAAGTGGCACAAAAGCGAATCGATTTATACGAAGCTTAATTAGTACAAACATAAAAAAATGGTTACGATAAATAAACAAGGAATTCTATTAAGCAAAACCACCAACAGTTTTGAATGCGAAGGCGTGTTGAATCCTGCTGTAATAAAAGGGGGTGATACCATTCATTTGTTTTACCGAGCCGTTGCCAAAGACAATTATTCCACCATCGGATATTGCAAATTATCTGCGCCTATGGAGTTGCAAAGTAGAAACGAAACGCCGCTACTCTACCCGCAATTTCCATACGAATATCAAGGATTAGAAGATCCACGCATTGTGAAAATTGAAGGTACTTTTTATCTTTCCTATACAGCTTATGATGGCATAAATGCGTTGGGTGCGTTAGCTACATCAACTGACCTTGTACATTGGCAAAAAGAAGGCATCATAGTACCGCAAATAACCTATGATGAATTTAAACATTTTACGGAAACAAAAGGAAAATTGAATGAAAAGTATATTCGGTTTAATGAGAACGAAATCAGTCATATAAAACAAGACCGAAGGGCTTTATTGTGGGATAAAAATCTAACGTTTTTTCCGCGAAAAATAAACAATAAAATTTGCTTTATGCATCGCATAAAACCTGATATTCAGATAGTAGCTTCTGTTGAAAAACTTAGCGACCTGACCACGGATTTTTGGCAAAATTATTTTACCAATTTTGACGAAAATGTTGTTCTATCACCCATGTATCCTCACGAGGTTAGCTACATTGGAGGCGGTTGTCCGCCCATAGAAACTGCGGCTGGCTGGCTACTTATTTATCATGGCGTGCACGATACGTTGAAAGGCTATGTGTATTCGGCATGTGCAGCGTTGCTCGATTTAGAAAATCCACAAAAAGAGATTGGACGGTTGCCCTATCCATTATTTTTTCCCGAAAAAACTTGGGAACTAAAGGGAGAAGTAAACAATGTATGTTTTCCTACAGGAAGTATTGTTGAGGGTGACACGCTTTACATTTATTACGGCGCAGCTGATGAACAAATAGCTGTAGCCTCACTTAGCCTAAAAGAATTATTGGATGAATTAGCCATACATAAAAACTAAAAAAATGATGACACCTCATAGTATCACATATCGGAATAGAATTCCATTAAAAATTGAACCAACTACCTTGTTGCAAATTGAAGAAAACGGCTTAGCGCAATCTCTTCCCGAAATTCTTTTTGTCACATCTTTCCCGCCGCGCGAATGTGGTATTGCTACCTATTCGCAAGACTTAATAAATGCTTTAAATAATCAATTTGAAAGCTCCTTTAACTGCTCAATTTGTTCGCTAGAAAACGATGCAGAACAACACACTTACAAGCAAATACCTAAATACATTTTAAACACAGATGAGCCCAACGCATTTCGCCAAACGGCCTTACAGATTAATAATGACGATAATATCAAACTGGTCATCATGCAACATGAGTTTGGTTTTTTTGCAAAAAAGGAAGCTGAGTTTACACACTTTTATAATCGTATTACTAAGCCAATCATTTTTGTTTTTCATACGGTATTACCAAATCCTAATGCCAAACTAAAAACCAACGTACAAAGCATGGCTGCAAAAGCATCTGCCATCATAGTTATGACAGAAAATGCAGCATCTATATTATCAAATAACTATAATGTAGTCGTTGATAAAATAAAAGTAATTGCCCACGGCACGCACCTCGTAAAACCATTAAATAGAGAAAAACTAAAAGCCAACTATCAGCTTTCTAATAAAATTGTGCTATCAACTTTTGGATTATTAGGATCTAGCAAAAGCATTGAAACCACCTTACACGCGCTGCCTGCAGTTATCAAATTATATCCCAATGTTATGTTTTTAGTATTGGGAAAAACGCACCCTATGCTCATAAAACACGAAGGCGAGCAATACCGCAACTTATTAGAAGCAACAGTGGCAGAACTAAAAATTGGTAAGCATGTGCGATTTGTAAATGAATATTTGCAATTGCCAGCACTGTTGGAATATCTCCAACTTTCAGATATTTATTTGTTTACTTCCAAGGATCCAAACCAAGCGGTCAGCGGCACATTTTCCTATGCCGTGAGTGCTGGTTGCCCCGTAATTTCTACCCCAATCCCCCACGCCTTAGAAGTTTTGCGCGATAACAACGGCCTATTTTTTGATTTTGAAAATTCCACACAATTGGCCCAAGCCATCATTTCATTGCTGCAGAATGAAACATTAAGAAAAGATATTTCCTCCAATAGTTTGCACAAAATGGCATCAACAGCTTGGCAAAATTCAGCTATCGCGCATGCCCTACTTTTTGAAAAAATAATTGGCAACACATTTCAATTAAATTATAAAATCCCTGCTTTTAATTTAAAACATATCCAAAGAATGACGACTGATGTTGGCTTTATTCAGTTTTCCAAAATTGCTGTTCCTGATATTCATTCGGGCTTTACTTTAGATGATAATGCCCGGGCGTTAATTGCAATTTGCCAACACTATGAAATTTTTAAAACCGAGGAAGATTTAATTTTAATTAAAACCTATATACAATTTATAAAATATTGTATGCAGCCCAATGGTCAGTTTCTGAACTATGTGAATGAAGCCAACCAATTTACTGAGCAAAACACGCCCGAAAATTTAGAAGACAGTAACGGCAGAGCTATTTGGGCATTGGGTTTTGTAGTTTCTTTAAAAAATAAATTACCGATAACCGTTGTACGAATTGCCGAAAATTTATTAGCGAACGCCTTGCCTCCTTTATATGAAATTCATTCTACCCGGGCTATGGCTTTTATAATTAAAGGCCTGCATTATCAAAACAAAAAAGAAAATGTAAGCTTGATAAAAACCTTGGCCAACCGACTGGTACAAATGTATAAGCACGAAAAAACGCATGACTGGTTTTGGTTTGAAAATTATTTGACATACGGTAATAGCCTGTTGCCCGAAGCTATGCTGTGCGCTTACCTGAGCACCCAAAACGAAGAATATAAAAATATAGCTAGGGAAAGTTTTGACTTTTTGCTTTCAAAAATATTTGTAGCAGGTAAAATAAAAGTCATCTCAAACAAAGGATGGCACATAAAAGATGAAATAATTGAAACTAAAGTAGGAGGCGAACAACCTATAGATGTGGCATATACAATAATGGCGTTGGAAAAATTTTATCACGTTTTTAAAAAAGAAGAATATCGGCAAAAAGCAACGCATGCCTTCAATTGGTTTTTGGGCGACAATCATTTGCATCAAATCGTTTACAACCAATGTACAGGTGGCTGTTATGATGGCGTTGAAGAACACAATGTAAATCTCAATCAGGGTGCAGAGTCCACAATCAGTTATTTAATGGCGAGACTGTGCATAGAAAAATTATTTGCTGTAGCGCCTAAAACTAAAAGGATTAAAATATTAAATCCAAGCATCGAATTTAAAAAGCGATTGTCTGTAAAAAACAAATCGGTGCCAGCAGAATAATTGGAAACAATGTTTTTAAATTATTTATCTCCGTCTAGGTGTAGATTGTCTCTACACTTATATATATTACAATAAAAAATCACGAAAGCGTTGATGTAAGCTGCGCCTAGATGTGTTCATCTATAACCAAAAACATCTAAATACAAGAATCATTTTTTAAGATGACTTATATCATATTTTGAGTAGAGAATAAAGACGACTTTTAGAAAAAATAAACACTATGGACCAAACACACATTCATTTAGTAATAAACCATCTGCCGGTATTCGGTTCAATTTTAGGTGGCCTTGTCCTTGCATATGGCCTTTGGACAAAAAGTAACCACACGAAAATAGCCGCTTATGGCCTTTTTATTATTTCTTCCATCGGGGCCGGCATTGCTTATTTAACCGGCGAAGCGGCAGAAGAAAGTGTAGAAAATTTAATTGGTGTTTTGGAAGCAACTATCGAGAGACACGAAGAATTTGCACTTTTTGCATTAATAGCGTTCATCACTTTGGGAGTGGCTTCCATCGTAGGGATATTCTTCACGTTACGAAAATCAACTAGCACAAGAACTATTGCTTTTGTGATTTTAATGATTTCATTGGTTAGTTTTGGGCTAGTGGCACGAACAGCTTATT
>JBBSPP010000300.1:0-4361 GCA_038258625.1 Chitinophagales bacterium | reverse complement strand
ATGAAGGCCAATGCTAGGCTCGTCCAAAATGTACAGCGAGTCAGTAAGGTTGCTCCCAATAATCCGCGTAAGTTGGATTCGCTGACTTTCGCCGCCGCTGAGCGTATTTGCTTTTCGGTTTAATGTTAAATAATTTAGACCAACGGTGAGCAAAGTTTCTACACGGCTATTAATTTCTATGAGCAATCGGCTCGCAATTTTTTGTTCGTTTTTACTTAGTTTTAAATTGTTGAGCCACACTTGCAATTTTTCTATAGGCATAGAATAGAGCGTGGCAATGTCTGTTTTATTAATTTTTACATAGAGCGATTCTTGCCGTAGTTTTTTGCCTTTACAATCGGGGCAAGTTGTTTTTCCTCTGTAGCGCGCTTGTAAAATGCGGTACTGAATTTTGTATAAATTTTGCGCCACCATACCAAAGAAATCCATGATGCCGCCGTCACCTTCCCACAGCATTTCATACTCTTCGGACGTTAATTTATTGATAGGGCGATGAATAGGAAAACCACTTTTTTCGCTATAGCGTATAAATTGTTTTTGATAATTGCTCATCTTTTCTCCTTTCCAACAAGCCACGGCTTCTTCGTACACACTCAGTTTAGTATTCGGAATTACAAGCTCTGGGTCTATGCCAATCGTCATACCGTAGCCCTCGCATTTTGGGCAAGCACCTTGCGGATTATTTTCGCTAAACATATTTGGTGTGGGCGTTTCAAACCAAATGCCATCTGCTTCAAAACGGTTGCAATAGTGTTTTAGTTTTTCGTCAATTTCCAAATACACGTCTCCCCCTGTTTCAGAAAATGCTGTGAGGATACTATCCGCCACGCGGTGCAAATCGTCTTCGTTATCGGTATAATCTTTCGTTTTAAAACGGTCAATTAATATGTAATCGTTTTTTGTAAACTTGATAATTTTGTTTTCAATCAAATCTTGAATCTCGGTGTATTCCTTTTTTTTAATATCATATAGGCGAGAGTATCCTTGCTGTAAAAGTTCATTCAAATAATACTCAGGATTTTTCTTAGAATATTCGGGCAGGGGAATAAGAACAATTATTTTTTTATCATGCTTCAGTTTTTTAATGTCGTTTACAATATCCTGCACTTCATCCTTGGTCACTTCTTTGCCGCTTACGGGCGAAAACGTTCTGCCAATACGCGCAAATAAGATACGCAGATATTCATTAATCTCGGTCATGCTGCCCACGCTACTGCGCGGCGAACTGCTCACTACTTTTTGCTCAATGGCAATGGCGGGGCATAAACCATCAATGCTATCCACGTCTGGTTTGGTCATGTTTTTCATAAACTGCCGCGCGTAGCTGCTTAGACTTTCTACGTACCGTCTTTGGCCTTCGGCAAAAAGCGTATCCATCGTAAGCGACGATTTTCCGCTGCCGCTCACGCCCGTTACCACCGTGAGTTTATTGTAAGGTATGGTTACGGTCACATTTTTTAGGTTGTGCATGCGCGCACCTTTTATCACTATATCTTGATCAGAATGATTCATTGAATTTGCGAAAATAAATTAAACGGATTTAGTAAAAAGGTTTAGCTCTGGGTTTAGTAAAATGGTTTTGTAAAAAGGGAATGACTGGAGAATATTTGTAGAGAGTAATCTTCTTATTCGTTAAGTTCGTTTGAGCCCAACACGACCAAAACAATTCATTTATGAGCGAGCTACAGCAATTTGCGATCTTTTAAACATTTACAATTTTTGGTGTTGGAGGCTACTATTTTGGTAAATTCAGAAAATTAATGATTTGAAAATAAAGTTTCTTTCTCTTTGCTCAAAAGTCTTTGTAGCTATTTTGGCGGTCTTAAAAATTTAAATATGAAAAAGCTATTTTTAGCATTACTACTGTCAACTTCCTTAATTTCCTGCGACGATTTGGGCAAGGTACTTTCTACCACGGGGGATATTCTCAACGCGGGCACATTGACCAACCAAGATGCGGCGGCTGGAATCAAGCAAGCTCTAGAAAAAGGCGTTTTGAACGGGACGAATTTTTTAGGGAATACGAACGGTTTTTTGGGCAATGCAGCATACAAAATTTTTATGCCTCAAGAAGTACAAAACGTAGAACAAAAAATAAGGAACAACCCAATTGCAAACGCACTTGCTGGTGCGTATCTGGATAAAGTAGTAACGGCCATGAACCGTGGCGCCGAAAAAGCAATGGCCGAGGCAAAGCCTATTTTTGTAAATGCTATACGCTCACTTACCATTACCGATGCTGTAAATATTGTAACTGGTCGTGATGGTGGCGCTACCGATTTTTTGAAACGTACGACCTTGGCACAGCTTACTGCAAAATTTAATCCGGTAATCGGCAATTCGCTAAACCAAGTGGGTGTGCGAGATCCATGGAATAAAGTATCGTCGGCCTATAATATGGTGGCAGGTAAAAATGTAAATACGGATTTGACAGCTTACGTAACAGAGCGCGCTACCGAGGGTTTGTTCAAAAAAATACGCGAAGAAGAAACGGCCATTCGTACTAACCCCGCCGCGCGTACGACTGAATTGCTGAAACGCGTTTTCGCGAATGCGGGCAAATAATTCATTTAAAAGAGGTTTAATTCAACGTCCTGACTATATAAGTCTGGACGTTTTTCATTGTACTGCTACTGTTTAAATTTGTGAAATACTGAGCAAGCCAATATTCTTAGCTCAAAAAACTATTTCACTATATGAACGCCGCACCCAAGATTTTTGAAGTTGGTTCAAAAGTGTTGGAAGGACTTGTACTAATACGCGCCAATACTATTTGGCAGCTTATCGTTATGAAAAGCGACGAATATTTCAGCATATTTCATATTCATGATTTAGTGTGGGCGGTGGGAGTGGAAAGTTTAGTGGTTATTGCTTGTTCGCTACACGACATGCACTTTTTGATAAATAGTTAAATTACACCTGCCGAATCGAAATTGCGTACATTCGTCAGCAACCAATACTCCAGCTAGCACGATAAAAATTAATAGTGTGGCCATTACGTTGTCACAACCAATATTTTTTCAACTCAAAAAAATTGTAATTGGTTGTTTTATTATTCTTGCCTGCTCAAATTGTTTTTTGGCAAAAGCCCAGCAAAATAATACGGCAGATTACGACGCGTTCAAAAAAGTGGTGCAACAAAAACGCGCATTAAATAATGCAGATTCGCTTAATAAATTTTTGAACATAGCATGGCGAAAAGCAATCGCAAATAAAGAGTTGGATAAAGTAGAAAATAATTTTGCCCAGCTTTTATTGGATATACAGTCAGATACGCTTACAATTCTGGTTTCTAAAAATCAGGCAATTCTTGCCACGCATTTAGACAATGGTCAACGCTTACAATTTTTGCAAAAAGGGCTGCATATTATTGAATCAAAAAAAATATTGCTAAACGAACGCACTGATTTTTTGATGCAAATGGCTAATGAGTATCTTGAAAAGAATAATTATTTTAAAGCATCAGAAAGTTTGAAAAGAATAAATTTTTCTGATGCTACCAATGAGCTGCAACGGATAGATAAAATGATCGCTACCGGATTGTTGCACATCGAATTGGGCGAGCCAGATTTATCGGTAAACCTTTTTTTACAAGCCGAAGCACTGGGCAAAAAATTGAATGATGACTTTTCGATTGCTGCCGCCAATAGTTCGTTGGCTGCATATTACGCCAATGATGCGCGCGATTATAGAAAAGCAATTACGCATAGCTTATTGGTAGAAAAACATTTTTCCAAAGCGGGTTATCCGCAATATGCAGTGGGTGCATTTACAATGTTGGGCACCGCTTATATCGAATTAAATATGCTGGATAGCGCAAGCTATTATTTAGATATGGCTTATAGCCAAGCCAAAGAAACAAACAACCTTTATGAGCTGCCGCTGGTGTTTGCACAAAAGGGGGTGCTGGCAAATAAAAAAGGGCAGCCTGCGCAAGCGATTACATTTTGTAAAGAAGCTTTGGTGTTGCAAAAAAATAAAGGCAGCCTACGCGCTTATAAAAGTTTGTACAGAAATTTGGCAACTGCATCCGCTGCCTTGGGAAATTATGCCGCTGCCTTTGCTTATCAAAAAAAATATGAAGTATTTAAAGACAGCGTTTTTTCTATGGCGGATATAAAAGCCGTTACTCGTTTTAAGGCCGAGCTAGAAAAACAAAAATTGCTTGATGCGCAAACTAAAAAAAATATTATAGCTGCGCAAAAAATAAAAAACAGGAACATTATTTTATCGTTTTTATTGTTATTGGTTGGCGTGCTTGGCGTGCTGGCATATCAAATAAAAAAATCGGCGCAACGCAAAAAAGAACAAGCTGTATTGGTAGAGCGGGAACAAGCGCAAATACAATATTCGCAAAATTT
>JBBSPP010000299.1:0-4385 GCA_038258625.1 Chitinophagales bacterium | reverse complement strand
TACAAAGAGCACAGGTAGTGCTTGATTACTTAGTTAAAAAAGGTGTTGACCGTTCACGAATGATTGCACGAGGTTTGGGTGAAAAAGATCCTATTGCCCCTAATAAAATTGGTAAAAAGGATAACCCAGAAGGTCGTCAGTACAATCGACGTACCGAGTTTCGTATTATTGGAGATGTGCCAGGTAAGAGAATTATTTACGACCAAAACCGCCCAGAATACATTGACAAATCAGGGGCAGGAGAACGTGCAAAAGATTTACAAGTACCCAACGAAGAAGGTGACTTCTCTTCAGATGCCGAGGATACTGAAAGTGCCAACGCCAACGAAGAATAATTTTTGAAATTTTTAATACTATCTAAACCACCATGTTTAATGGTGGTTTTTTTGTGCGCGGCAAAATTTGATCCATCAATTCTTTTTCCACTTTAATAAAAAAACTTAGGTATCTATGTTTTTCTGTCTGCTATAGAATTAAAGTACTGGGTAGGAAATAAAATTGTTATCAAAAAATTTGCTGCCACTTTGTGCGTTTAGCCAACCATTCGGGAAGCAAATTCAGTAATTTTGGAGATGAATTTATTGTATTTCATTCCACACTTTTGTATAAAAAATAAATACTGAAGAATTATTTCTTTATTAAAATAGCAGCAATTAAAAGGTACATCCAACCAGCGATTAGAAATAGACCACCAATAGGAGTGAGAATTCCCAAACCCGTTATACCAATTATACCAAAACTCTTAAAAGCGCAAAGAGCGTAAATAGAACCAGAAAATAAAATAGTGCCAATCGCCAAAAGCCACATTATTCGAGCAGTTTTTTTTGTGCCTAAATAATGTTCCAAACTTGGTAAAACAAATATGGCTAGGGCATGATATATCTGATAGCGCACACCAGTATCAAAACTTTCGGTGGTGTCTGGCGTGAAAAATTGTTTGAGATAATGAGCATTCATAGCGCCCAATATAACCGCTGTGCCAGCTAATATTGCGCCAATTATTATTGCTTTTTTAGTCATGAGCGTCCAGAATTATTTTTTCAAAGTTAGTAATAGAAAGTTCGTTGGCGTACAACATATAATCCGCCATTTTATAAAAATCTTCACGGTCTTTCAGCAGTTTGGTGAGCAATTTTTTTAATTCTTCTGGCGTGGTATTTTTTACCAATGGTCTGTGCTGCTCATTATCTTCGCCTATATTTTTTATTATTTCGCCAACGGTCAAATTCAAATATACCGAAATACAAGATCGATTGATCGCATGCATATTATCAAAAAAAGCCGGCGTGCCACCCCCCAAAGCCAATACAAAATTTTCTTTCAAAGGGTTTTGCAAAAGCTGCTTTAGCGTGTCCGTTTCTATTTTTCTGAAAACAGCTTCGCCAAATTCTTTAAATATTTTACCGATAGAAAGCCCCGTTTCTTTTACGATCAGGTCATCCAAATCGTAGCATGGAATATACAAATGAGCTGCTATTTTTTTTGCCCAAAATGTTTTTCCACTACCAGGCATTCCAACTAAGGCGAGGGGTTGTTGCATTGCTGGCAAAAATAATATCTTTGGCAGCACGTGCAAGCTTATTTCCTTATTTCAATTTTTATCTAATCATAAAAGTTGTTACTTTGCCTTCCCACAATTATGAAAAAAAGGTTGATAATTACTTGTCTTGCGGTGTTTTACTGCGTCAGCTTATTTGCCAATAGTTTTGAAGTTCAAAACTATTTGGGCATCAATTGTATTACTTATCAAATTGGTAAACAGGAGAGTTTTTATCAGGTTGCCCAACGGTTTTTTGTGCGTCCTTCTACATTGGTGTTGGTAAATGGAATTTCGGATATTGACGAAATTACGGATGGGCAACAACTTTTTATCCCGCTTACCGAAACTAATTTTTACCAAACAAAAGGTGTGGCAAGTTCAAAATTTGGTTTTGAACAAGTGTACTATAAAATTGTAACTGAAAAAGAATTATCAGAAATTGCCAAAGAGTTTTACGTAACTACGGGAAAACTAAAATCTTGGAATGAAAACTTAAATTCGAACTCGGTAACGCAAGGTCAGAATATTTTGGTAGGATGGGTAAAGATGGAACTGGAAGAAAAAACAAATTCAGCGCCACGATTTATTCAAAACGAGAAAATAGTTTATGGAAATAACGCCGAGAAAATGGAGGCAAAAGAGTTAATACAAAACGCCGATATATCGAAATCTGGCAAACGATTTCCCGATTATTCTATCCCAGAAAAAAGTTTGCCAATTGAAAAGCCAACCATAATTTCATCTTCAACCAGAAAGAAAGTGGTAGCGTCAAAAGCTAAAACGGTTACAATCAAAAAGGTTTCAACGGATAAAACTGAGAAAAAGGTAGTGAAAAAAATAGATGAATCATCTACACCTACACAACTTACGAAACTAGAAATAGAATATTTAGCCGATGGTAAAAAAAATAATACGGAAAGCAATAAGCCATCGCCTGTTGTAAAAAGCCTCCAAAAAATCACAAGAAACTCCTACTCAAGAAATAAAGCAAAACAGCGAGAGGTGATTGCGCAGCGAAAGGCTGATCATAACAATGCGCAGAGAAAAGAGGAAGCAAGAAAATTGGCACTATTTAATAAAAGTAATGTTGATAAAAAAAGAATAGCAAAGGAAGCCGAGCAAAACGAAGCAGTCCAGCGAAAAGCTAAACAGCTTAGGTTAGAAAATATGAAATTAGTAGCTGCGCGCGCAGCGGAAACTGAAGCTAAACAAAAGACCGCGGCAGTGCTGCAGGAAAAACAAAAAAGCGAAATGCTATTGGCCAAAAAAAGTGAAGAGGAACGAATAATAAAAAATAAAGAGCAGTCAATAAATCGTACTGTAGAACGAGCTCGGGAGGAAATACTAAATACCGAAAAAGTTATTAGTAAGGCAGAAATAATTGACAAATCAGACAAAAAAAATGGTATTAAGAAAAGCGCAGAAGTAAGTGATGACCCCCTGTATTTGGAAAATAAATTGCAACGATTGGCGCTACTAAAAAGTACTAATGGTTCAGCATCATTTTTTTATGCTGGCACTGCTGGCGCAAAATTTTATGTCTTTACAAATTTAGCCAACAAAGGGGGTATTATAAAAGTTACCAATTTAACCAACGGTCGGTACATACTTGCAGAAGTTATTGGCTCGATACCCGAGGAAGATCGAAAGCGAGGATTTATAATTAAATTGTCTGATAATGCCAAATTGTTGTTGCAGGCTAACGGTAAACATTTTTCGGCCAAGGTAAATTATTAGCTTATGAAAATTTTAATCCTTCGTTTTTCAGGCTTTAGTGAATTGATGATGACCACGCCGTTAGTTCGAGGAGTGCGTACAAAGTATCCAAATTCAGAAATTCATTTTTTAGTAAAAAGAGAATATGAACATGTACTAATTCATAATTCTTATATCAATAAAGTAATTTCCTTTGAAGGAGATTTGCGTGATACCGTTTTACTATTATTAGCCGAAGGGTATGATGTGCTTATTGATTTGCAAAATAGTTTGCGCTCTGCAAATGTATCGGCCATGTTGCGTCAGGCGTGTAACTCACATGTGAAGGTCTATCGGGCAAATAATATGCGAGCACGAAAATTCTTGTTGAGAAATGCTGGTATCAATTTTTTACCCGACAGGAGTGTTGCTGAGCAATTTTTACGAGCAGGTAAAAAATTAGGCATTGTAAATGATGGACAAGGCTTTGATTATTTTATACCCGAAGGTGAAAAAATTGAAAATAGCGATTTGCCAATGAGCCATAGTGCCGGCTACATTTCATTCGTACTTAGTAATGAAAAAAACGTAGCTAAATTATCCTTGGTTGATTGGAAAGCGCTTTGTAAAAAAATAATATATCCAATAATTTTACAGGGCGGAAAGGATGACGAAGCAATGGCTGAAGAAATTAAAAAGATAGATCCCATCAGAATTTATAATAGCTGCGGAAAATTTAGTGTAAACGAACAGGCCGATATTATTCGGTGTGCAAAAGTTGTAGTTTCGAATGAGTGCGATTTGATGCACATTGCGGCAGCGTACAAACGAAAAATAATTGCACTCATGCAAACGGGCAGACCACAATTGGGGAGGTATCCGTACTACGGATTTAATAATCTGAAAACTACAATTTCGCCAGATAGCAAATTGG
The DNA here is from genome assembly GCA_038258625.1 of Chitinophagales bacterium. Taxonomy (GTDB): domain Bacteria; phylum Bacteroidota; class Bacteroidia; order Chitinophagales; family Chitinophagaceae; genus JAGNRR01. Next base: position 216 of record JBBSPP010000299.1, on the reverse strand, counting down.
TGGTTTTAAAGAGTAAGGCGGGTGAACTATCAGGAATAAATATTGATGAAGTTGTGACTTCTGTTCAACATTTACTTAAGTAATAAAAGGGTGTAATTTTTCCAGAGCAATTTCGATAGGAATTTTAGTGCAAGCCAAATCGCCGCGCCAACAAGCTTTGTTGCCATAAACAGAACATGGTCGGCAACCTAAATTTATCTCCACAGTACTATTTTC
>JBBSPP010000298.1:0-4391 GCA_038258625.1 Chitinophagales bacterium | reverse complement strand
TACAAGGGGTATTATTTAAATCTTTTTTACCAGATAAATGTAACTTCTGGAGAGGCCTATTTGGTTCATATTTTTATCAAACAAAAAGATTATAGAAACAGAAAACTCAAGGGCAAATATGATTTAATTTGTGCTGAGGAATTTTGTAGAATTACTGTCAGACTAAGCAACATTTGGAGAAGATTACCGAGTAAAGAAAAATCTATGAGTTTATTAGATGAAGCCATAAATTTTTTAAAAGAGAAAAATATTGAAGCTGAAGAATTTCACTAAAAAAACTTTCAAAGTCTATCACCCATTGGGATATAGACTTTGAAAGTTTACTCGGAATCTTCGCAAATTATATTTAAGCTATTTTTCAATTTAAAATGGCTGCGATTCGGCGGTCTTAAAATCTCAAATTTTGTAATCAATTCTTGATGTATGAATCGCGCGCTATCAAATTTGCGTTTATATTTTTTATTAAAAATTTAAACAATACTTTTGCCAAACATTCTTTCAATCATGATTAAAATAACTTCCCTACTTGCGGTTCTCCTTTTTTTAGCATCCACAATTTTTGCGCAATCTGAAGGTACTTTGCGCGGTACGGTCAAAAATAAAAAAACAGGCGAACCCGTTTTTGCGGCAACGGTACAATTAGAAGGAAGCACTCTCGGTGCGCGCACCGATACAAATGGCACATACGAAATTCAAAATGTTCCACCCCAAACGTACAATGTACTTTGCTCGTCAATTGGCTATACGGGCGTTACCAAATTTGCGGTGGTCGTTCGCTCAGAAGGAAACGCTGATGTAAATTTTGAATTAGATAAAAAATCGCAAGAACTTGGGCAGGTTAAAGTTCGGGTCAACCCGTTTATTAAAGATGAATTGACGCCGCTCTCAATCCAAAAACTAAGCCAAGAAGAAATTGTGGCTTACCCCGGCGGGAACAATGATGTGGCAAAAGTGGTGCAAACGTTGCCCGGCGTTTCGGGTAGTGTGGGTGGTTTTCGGAATGATATAATTATACGTGGTGGCGCGCCAAACGAAAATGTGTATTACCTCGACGGTATCGAAATCCCCAACATTAATCATTTTAGCACGCAAGGAAGTGCAGGCGGACCAGTGGGTTTGCTCAATGTTTCTTTTTTTAAAGGTGTGACCTTAACCGCCAGTGCTTTTGGCGCTCAGTATGATAATGCGCTTTCCGGCGTGTTGCAATTTGACCAACGAACAGGGAATGATAAAAAATTTCAGGGAAATTTTCGGCTAAGTTCTAGCGAGGCAGCGCTTACTGTTGAAGGGCCTCTTTTTAGAAATAAAGATGCTAGAAAAAAAGATCAGCCTGCCAAAACAACTTTTATTGCCTCGGCACGGCGTTCGTATTTGCAACTTTTATTTCAAGTTATTGGCTTGCCTTTTTTGCCCGATTATTATGATTATCAGTTTAAGGTAAATCATAAAATTGATGACTACAACGATATTTATATCACGGGTGTAGGCGCGATTGATGATTTTTCGATTAATGAATTAGATGGGTATGATGCCGAGCAAAAATCATTGCAAGAGCGTGTGCCGGTCATTACCCAATATTCCAACACTACGGGTGTGGGTTGGAAGCGCAGGCTGAAAGATAATTCGGGCTTTATGACCACGACCTTTAGTAATAATTTACTCATAAATAATTTTAATCAGTACGCCGACAATGTGGCGCAAACGGGTTTGTATTTTCAAAATGATAGCCGCGAGCGCGAATCTAGATTGCGTTATAGCCTCACAAAATACGTTGGCGCATGGTCGGTAAACATGGGCGCATTAGTATTAAATGCAAATTATAAAAACACAACAAACGACCTTGTAAACAATCGACAATTCGTTTCGAGCTTGAACTTTTTTAGATATGGAATTTTTGGACAAGCTTCTCGCCGATTGCTAAATGACCGGTTGGGAATATCTTTTGGTCTGCGAGCTGACGGTAATACGTTTACCAATAATGGCAACGAAATTTACCGTACCATCAGCCCGCGGGCTTCGGCATCATATCGCCTTACCGGAAATGGAAAGTGGAGTGCCACCGCCTCGGTGGGCCGGTATTATAAAATTTTGCCTTATACAGTTTTGGGTTTTCAAAATAATCAGGGGCAATTCATTAATAAAAATACCGAGTATATCCAAAGCGATCACTACGTGGCGGGGCTGGAATATTTGGTGACGCCCAAGGCGCGTTTTTCGGTAGAAGGTTTTTGGAAACAGTATGACAATTATCCCGTTTCGGTAACCGACCAAATTTCGTTGGCCAACAAAGGCGGTGGTTTTGAAGTGCTCGGCAACGAGCCTGTAACGAGCAATGGCAAAGGTCGCGCGTATGGAATGGAGTTTTTATTTCAGCAAAAATTTACAGGCCGATTATATGCTATCGCAGCATTGACATTATATAAAAGCGAATTTACAGCTGCTAACTCCAATAAATATTTACCCGCCGTTTGGGATAATGGCGTGTTAGTTTCTTTGGTAGGCGGTTATAAATTTACAAAAAATAAAAGTTGGGAAATTAGTAGCCGCCTGCGCTACCTTGGCAAAACGCCCTACGCCCCACTCGACCTCGACGCCACCCTCGCCAACTACCCGGCCAACGTTCGCGACTATTCACAATTGGGCAGCGTACGTCTAAATCCGTTTAGCCAGTTGGATGTGCGCCTCGACAAAAAATGGAGTTTCAAAAAATGGAGTTTGGATTTGTTTTTGGATATTCAAAATATTTTAGGAACCGCCAATCCCAACGAACCATCTTTCGGGCTGGATCGCGATGCGGCTGGTAATATTATTCAGCCGCGCAGCTTGGTACAAGTTAACACTACACCTGATGGTAGCCCGCTGCCTTCGCTTGGTGTGGTGGTTAATTTTTAATACTGGCATGTTCTATACTCGCCATTTTTCTTTTAAACATAAAAAACGCCGAGCTTTATTTTGCGCTCAGCGTTTATTATTTTTTTATACTTAAAAAATATTTTGAGCCCGCCTACCGTATTAGCGTAATATCACCACGCTGTATAATCTTTCTTCCGTTTATCAAATCGGCCTCGAGGTAATAATGGTAGGTAGCAATTGGTTGTGGCTCGCCTTTGTAGGTGCCATCCCATTTTGTATTTACAGTTGTGGTTTCAAATACCATTTGCCCCCAACGATTAAAAATTTTGAAAACCAATCGATCTATATCACAAGTATTTTTCACACTAATATTATCATTGTTCAAATCATTATTGGGCGAAAAAGCGTTTGGAATGAAAATGGCACTACAACTTGTATCAACAAGAACAGTTGTACAGGCGGTATCCTCACAACCATTAATATCGGTTAGGTTTACGCAATACACGATTATTTCTTCAAGCGGTTTTGCAAATGGGTTTTGACAATTTGTACAGCTTAGGTAGATACCTGGAGACCACTCATAATCCACACCGCCTGTTGCATTTAGTTGAACAGATTCTCCTATACGAACGTTGGCAATTGGGTAAGGAGTGATTATAGCCGTAGGGTTGGCGTGCATACCTACCACTACACTTGTGGTGGCGGTGCACCCTTTGCTATCAGTTACCGTTACGCTATAAGTACCCACTGGCAAACCCGTAATTGTTTCACCCGGCTGTCCGCTCCAATCAAATGTATATGGCGAAGTACCTTGGCCGGCTACGGCGGTGGCCGTTCCAGTATTGGCATCACAGTTTGTCAATGTTGATGTAGCGGCCACAATTGGTAGCTCGTTTACGTTAACTGTAAATGTGGAAGAGTCCACGCAAATGCCATTGGTTACGATCACACCATAAGTTGCAGTAGTTGTAGGGCTTATGGTAATGGTTTGACTTGCAGCGCTTGTGGACCATTGATAATTTATGCCCGCAGGATTAGCCGTTAAACTGGTGCTTTTGCCAAAACAAATTTCGGCATCACCAGTAATGCTGGCCACGGGTTGGGGCGTTACATTGACGGTAAATTGTGTGGTGTCTGCGCAGTTCGTATTTTTTAAAATTAGCGTGTATACCGTCGTAACTATGGGGCTTACGGTAATGGTTTGGCTAGTATCGCTTGTACTCCACAAGCGGGTGCTACCTGGTACAGCCGTAGCCGTAAGCGTGGTGGATTGGCCACTACAAATATTGGTATCACCCGTAATAATTGCAACGGGTGCAGGATGAACAAGAAGTATTTTAGTTGCCGTATCACTACCGCCTGCATTGCTTGCAATTAGGCGTATGGTATATGTCCCAGCCGTATCAAAACACACATTTGAAGGATTTTGCAAAGAAGAATTTGAGGGATTTCCCGTAGGGAAATTCCAGTTCCAAACGGTGGGTGTATCCGTACTCAAATCGGTAAATGCTATGCAATCTCCCGCGCAAATTGTATCT
>JBBSPP010000297.1:0-4394 GCA_038258625.1 Chitinophagales bacterium | reverse complement strand
CTTGACATTAATAAGTTTGAGGAGGTAGCTAAATTTTGCACAGACAATAATATAAACATGCTCATTGTTGGCCCTGAAGACCCATTGGTAAATGGTATTCAGGATTATTTTAAAAACAATGAAGCGGCAAAACACATTGCCGTAATTGGTCCTTCAGCGGCAGCGGCACAGCTTGAAGGCAGTAAAGCTTTTGCCAAAAAATTTATGCAGACGTACCATATTCCTACCGCAGGTTATCAGGAATTTACGGCTGAAAATTTTAGAGCAGGGCTTACTTATATCGAAAGACAAACGCCACCCATTGTGTTGAAAGCTGATGGATTGGCGGCGGGTAAAGGTGTAATAATTGCTCAGAGCCATGAAGAAGCCAAGGATGCTTTTACGGATATGATTCAAAATAAAAAGTTTGGCGCGGCGAGTAGCAAAGTGGTGATTGAGCAATTTTTGGATGGAATTGAACTATCCGTTTTTGCACTGACTGATGGTAAAAATTATTGTCTTTTACCAAATGCCAAAGACTATAAAAGAATTGGCCAGGGCGATACAGGATTGAACACCGGCGGCATGGGCGCAATTTCGCCCGTACCTTTTGCCAATGATATTTTTCTTAAAAAAATAGAAGAGCAAATTGTAAAACCCACCATCGACGGCATCAACAAAGAAGGGTTTGATTATGTAGGGTTTGTATTTTTCGGCATCATAAAAGTAGGCGACGAACCTTTTGTAATAGAATACAATTGCCGCCTCGGCGACCCCGAAACGGAAGTTATCTTACCGAGGTTGGAAAATGATTTAGTCGAACTTTTTTCGTTAGCCGCATCAAAAAAAACAGAGGACGCAACCATTAAAATAAAAGAGGAACACTGCGCCACGGTAATTTTGGTAAGCGGCGGCTACCCCGAAAACTATGTAAAAGGAAAATCAATAAAAGGATTGGAAGAAAAAAATGATTCAATTATTTTTCATGCAGGTACAATAAAAGAAGGCAATGATATTTTATCAAATGGTGGCCGTGTATTGGCCATTTCATCATTTGGAAATTCTTTGGAAAATGCTTTGAAAACTAGCTATGCAACGGCTGATAAATTATGTTTTGAGGATATGTATTTCCGCAAAGATATTGGGTATGAGTTTTTGTAAAAGTTACTGAATAATTTTTCTGATGGCCTCTCTCCTACTCAGTGGCGCAAGCGGTGTTTTTTCTACGAAATTTAGAACCCAATCTGGGTTATAATTTCCATACTCGCGCAATGCCAAACCAATAGCTTTATTTATAAAAAATTGATCAGAACCCAAGTTTGCCTCGATAACTTCTGTCAATAAATTGATATTCGTATCATGTCTAAATTTTAGTTGCGAAATTATTGCCGAGCGGCGTAGCCACATATTTTCATGGCACTTCCATTGGTTTGCTTTAGTGGCCAAACAGTTGTTATTCTTTTTAAATATTTCCAAATTTATCAGCGTATTGCAAGTATCCACAGTATCCCACCACGAATTATGTGTGATAATAAATTCGCTAGTTTTGATGGTTTCTGGAGTGAATTTCTTTTTAAACTGATGCAACGTGTCCAGACAATAATGATGCATTTCGCGCTCGGGGTATTTGAAACAGATTTTCGAGAATGGTAAAAAATCTTTTTCTTCTAAGTTTAAATTTTGGTTGTGGCGTTTGGCTAATTCTCTGCGCGGTATGGATTTTATACCAAAATGTGGAAATTGATTGAGCAGATAGGCCGTCATTTTTTCGGCATCGGCAACATTCCGATGCGCATCGAAAATATTGTACATTTCGCCTATAAGTTTATCCATTATTACAATTGAACACTTTTTAAACCATATAAAAAAATATAAGCTGTGGCGTATAGCTTTTTTGACTAATTATTTTCAAAAAACTATTTTTCCTCAAAGAAAATTCCGTGCTGTTTTAACTCTTTTAGAACTGGTTCGTACACCTGTTTCATAGTGGGGATTTGTACGCCAGTTAAATTTTCAAATCCTGTTGTTAAAAAAAGTTTTATAAAAATAGCCATGGGCAATCCGACGCATTTTGCCATGGCGGTATCTGTTTGGTTATCGCCTTTTATAATCATACTACTTTCCAGTTGATGCGAATTACCGTCAATCTCGTATTCAATATCATGATGAAAAATTAGAACGTCCTTATCATCATCCATTAGCTCCCATTGTTTTACTATGATACTCTGTAGCACTTTTCCGGGGGATTGTTCGCCCTTAATTTCTATTTTTTCATTGCTTGTAATACCCAGATTTTCTATCAAGAAAAAAGCGTTTTCGCCTGCGCTAATTGAAATAAGTTTTTCAGCTAAGTTTTCGCCTTTAATATTTTTTGATGCTTTCAAAAACCATTGCTCAAAAGTTAAGCCTGTTACATCAAATTCGTTATTATCATCAGTTAGTCCCAGCGAAATCATGGCAGACCAGCCAATCATAAAATCAGGATGGCGCAGCGTGGCACGCAGTACAGTGTGCGCATTTTTTAGCGCATAGGTATCAATATATTTCAGCGAATCACGATTGGCATAAGCCGCCAATGTGCCATATCCAAGAACTTCTAGCTCAGTTGCATTATGATAAAGTTCTTCGTATGGCCGATGATATTCTTTTCCGTTCATCAAAAAATCGGCACCACCGCTGCCCGCTCTTACAATATTCCACGGATTCCAAGCTACTTTGTAGTGCCACGGATTTGTATCACTTTCCGGCGCAATTAACCCGCCGCAGTAAGATTGAAAAGAAGTAATTGTACCTCCCTCGTGGCGCAATCGATCAATCATTTCCATGGCGCTCATGTGATCAATGCCAGGGTCGGCGCCAATTTCATTCATTAATAAAATACCTGCTTTTTTTGCTGCAACGTCAAGCTCCATAATTTCGTCTGAAACGTAGGAGGCGGTTACCAAATCTGTTTTTGTAGCTACGCAATCTTTGGCCGCATGAATGTGTAGGAATGCAGGTAACATCGAAACCACCAAATCAGCATTTTTAATTGCGCTGTAGCGCATGGCCTCGTTGGCAATATCCAATTCCATGGCCGTAGCCTCGGGGCGCCCTTCCACTTTTTTAATCGCTTGCTGCACATCTCGGTCGGCAATTGTAATTTGCCATTGATTCTGATGTGCATGATCAATTAAATAATCTATTAACGTGGTGGCCGATTTACCTGCCCCCAATACCAAAATCCTTTTCATTGTTTGTTAACTTATTTGTGTTTATTTTTTGCTACCTTTGGGCAAATTAACAGAAACAATTCAGATAATGAAAAAGAAAAACGCATTTTTATTCTTGATCCTTTTCACGGTAACAGTTGCCATGTCATCTTGTGCTACACAAAAAAAATATGGTTGTCCCAACCGTATTAGCTTACCAGCTTTTTTTCAACTTTTTAATTAAATAATTCCTATTATGGATTGGTTGCCACTTACTGAAATTTCTCAGTTGGACATTATTGCCGATGAAAGTCGTGAACGAAATGTGGTAATTTTTAAACATAGTACACGTTGCTCCATTAGTGATATGGCAAAGGGAAGATTGGACAGAAGCAATGCTGTAAAAGGTGTTTCTTTTTACTATCTTGATTTAATTGCCCACCGCCATATCTCCGACGAAATTGCTAGCAGATTTCAGGTGCATCATGAATCTCCACAAATACTTATTATAAATAATGGCGAATGCACCTATGATGAAAGTCATAGCGGTATTGCTATTGACGAAATTAAGAAACAGTTGGGCGTAGCTCAATAAATTTGAAAAATCTTACCTCTCTATTTATTCAAAAAGTAATCGTTCACCACACGTTCGATTTCTTCAACTGTAACTTCTCTTTTCTCAAAGCTTTTCCCTATTAGCTTTTCATAAAGCTCAATGTAGCGATTTGTAATATTTGATACAACCTCGTCCGTCATTGCCGGAACTTCTTGCCCATTCAAACCCTGAAAATCATTCTCGATTAACCATTCTCGCACAAATTCTTTCGAGAGTTGTTTTTGTGCCACACCCTTATCTTGCCGATCTTGAAACCCTTCCGAATAAAAATAGCGCGAACTATCCGGCGTATGAATTTCGTCCATGAGCATAATTTTGCCTTCATAAAAACCAAATTCATATTTAGTATCAACTAAAATTAAGCCTTGGTTCGCAGCATATTTTTTGCCATGCTCAAATAACTGTCTGGTATAAATTTCTAACTGATTTAGCGTCTCTTCGCTCACAATATTTCTACTTATAATTTCCTCACGGCTTATATCTTCGTCATGACCTTCCGCGGCTTTTGTGGCTGGCGTAATTATTGGTTCGGGGAAAGTGTCGTGCTCTTTCATTCCATCAGGGAGCGCCACACCACATAAAGTTCGCAATCCTGATTTATAAGTTCG
>JBBSPP010000296.1:0-4407 GCA_038258625.1 Chitinophagales bacterium | reverse complement strand
GTTGATTTGTTGAGCGCTTTGTTACGTTTGTCACCCTGAGCTTGTCGAAGGGCCTCGAGTGGTCTTCGACAAGCTCAGACTGACCGTGAGTACTACTTTAGTTCATGTTTCAAAAACTCCCCAGTAATACTTTTCTTCACCTTCACAATTTCTTCGGGCGTGCCTACCGCAATCACTTCTCCCCCACCGTCGCCACCTTCGGGGCCGAGGTCTATAATGTGGTCGGCAACTTTTATTACGTCCATGTTATGTTCTATTACTAGCACTGTATTTCCTTTTTCTACTAAGGCATCTAGTACGGCTATTAGCATTTTTATATCTTGGAAGTGGAGGCCCGTTGTAGGTTCGTCTAGGATGTAGATTGTTTGTCCTGTTGCTTTTTTTGCTAGTTCGCTGCTTAGTTTTACTCGCTGTGCTTCTCCACCGCTGAGGGTTACGGAGCTTTGCCCTAGGGTGATGTAACCTAGCCCTACATCTTGCAATGTTTTTATTTTTCTATGAATATAAAAAACTGGTTCAAAGAAATCTACGGCTTCGTCCACCGTCATATCTAGGATGTCGCTGATTGTTTTTCCTTTGTATTTTATCTCTAGGGTTTCTTTATTAAAACGTTTGCCGCCGCATTTTTCGCAATGCACGTGTACGTCTGGCAAGAAATTCATTTCAATTGTTTTTACGCCAGCGCCTTCGCAAATTTCGCAGCGACCTGTTTTTACATTAAATGAAAAACGCCCAGGTTTATAACCACGTATTTTACTCTCGGGGATTTCTGCAAAGAGCGTGCGAATGTCAGTATAAAAACCACAGTAAGTTGCGGGGTTGCTTCGTGGCGTTCTGCCGATGGGTGATTGGTCAATCTCTACAACTTTGTCTAAATTTTTTAAACCCGTTACAGATTTGTAGGGCATTATTTTGCGCTTGCTTTTATAAACTTCTTTTGCTACCAAAGGATAAAATGTTTCGTTTATCAAAGTTGATTTTCCGCTGCCGCTTACGCCCGTTACACAAATAAATTTGCCCAGCGGAAAACTTACATCAATGTTTTTTAGGTTGTTTCCGCTTACGCCTTTTAGCGTAATATTTTTTCCATTGCCTGCGCGTCTTTCTTTTGGCACTTCTATTTTTTGCTTGCCCAAAATAAAGTTTGCTGTCGTTCCATTATTTTTCAAAAACGTTTTTGGCTCGCCGGCGCCTACCATTTCGCCGCCGCGCGTTCCTGCACCCGGACCAATATCAATTAGGTAATCTGCCTCCAGCATAATGTCTTTGTCGTGCTCTACTACGATTACAGTATTGCCTACGTCGCGCAGTTCTTTTAGTGCGGTTATCAATCGCTGATTATCTCGCTGATGCAGACCAATACTTGGCTCGTCCAGAATGTAGGTAATGCCTTTTAGCTTGCTACCAATTTGTGTAGCCAATCGTATCCGCTGACTTTCGCCACCGCTGATGCTGCCGCTTGGTCTGTCGAGGCTTAGGTAATGCAAACCCACGCCTAGCATAAAACCAATGCGCTCATTTATTTCTTTGAGAATTTCTTTGGCTATTGTTTGTTGTTTTTTGTTGAGGTGTTTAGGAAGTTCGGCCGACCATTCGCCGAGTTTATCCAAATTCCAATTACTAATTTCGGCAATGTTTTTATCGGCTACTTTAAACCACAAGGCTTCTTTTTTTAGGCGCGCACCTTCGCACGTTTCGCAGGGCATTACTTGCATATATTCTTCGGCCCAACGTTTTACCATAATGCTGCTACTGTTATGATACCATCTTTTTACCATATTGACCACACCCTCAAAATTGCGTGAATAATCTCCTTCGTATTCTATCTCGTTTTCTCCATCTGCTTCGCCAAACAAAACAATGTTCAATTGTTTTTCGGTAAGTTTAGAAAGTGGTTCCGTCAGTTTTATTTTATGAATTTTTGCAATTTCTTTTATCTGATTAAAAGCGTGTGCATCTCTTTTTTTACCCAAAGGCAAAATGCCGCCATCATTTATATTCACCGATTTATCGGGCATGACCAAACTTAAATCAACTTTGGTTTGCACGCCCAAACCTCTACACGTTGGGCAATAACCATAAGGCGAATTGTAAGAAAACGTATTGGGCGAAGGCTCTTGATACGAAAGCCCCGTCTCGGCACAGACTAAGTTTTTGCTAAAAAGCGTGTCCACCTCTTCGTCAAGGTTCATTATAATAATCGTCCCTTTTCCGTAGCGCAAAGCCGTTTGAATACTCTCGCTAATGCGCACCGCGTTTTTGGTATCAGCCGTTAGTCTGTCTATTACAATTTCTATATCATGAATTTTAAAACGGTCCACTTGCATTTTGGGTTTTAGCTCTTCTAGCTTGCCATCAATGCGCACCCGCACGTGGCCTTGCTTGCGGAGGCTATCAAACAACTCTCTATAATGCCCCTTGCGCCCTTGGATAATGGGCGCTAGTATGCCTATTTTTTTACCCGTAAATTGTTGCTTCACGGTCTTCACAATTTCCTCCTCGCTATACTGCACCATGGCCTTGGCCGTATTGTAGCTATAGGCCGCCCCCGCGCGCGCAAACAACAAACGGAAGAAATCATAAATCTCGGTAATCGTCCCCACCGTGCTGCGCGGATTTTTATTGGTCGTTTTTTGCTCAATGCTAATTACGGGACTGAGGCCGCGCACAATGTCCACATCGGGGCGCTCCATATTGCCAATAAACTGCCGCGCATACGCACTAAAACTTTCCATATAGCGGCGCTGCCCCTCGGCATGAATGGTATCAAACGCCAACGAACTTTTGCCACTACCGCTAATGCCGGTAATCACCGTCAGTTTATTTTTAGGAATATCTACATCAATATCCTTGAGGTTATGCATCCGCGCACCGCGAACTTCTATGTTTTTTTGCATGGAGTTTGGCGAAGGTAAATTGCTTTTTGTTTATGAGTTTATTTGTTTATTCGTTTATCACTCGAAGTAGTAATTTCGAACGAGAAGGTTTTTAGCGAGCGTAGCGAAAGAAAAACTTCGAGGAGAAATCTCCCAAAGTATTTCTATATTTGAGAAAACTACAAGCAATGTCAATAGCAGATTTAAAAGAAAAATTGTTCCAGCAAATAAAACAAAGCGACAATGATGAATTGTTGGAAGAAGTGTATCGCATTTTGGAATTGGGTAGCTATGACAAAACCGAGTATCCTTTGAATGATGATTTAAAAAAATCTATCCTACAAGGTAAAGAAGATTACAAACAAGGCAATGTTGTAAGCAACGAAGAAGCTCAAAAAGAATTTGCGCAGTGGGCCACAGTAAACAGTAGCTCCCTCCCCGTCAAGCCCTTTACCAACCAAGAGCTCGAAGTGGTCGGGTTAAAAAAAAGGCTATTTACAGAAATTTGGCGCTAACATATTGCTATCTTGTATAACTTTATCCCTTCTACGTAAAAACAAAACATTATGATTAAATCAATTCTTTTCCTCTTCGGAGCACTTGTAGTTCTAGGGCTTATATATATTATGCCTTATGTATTTGGTATTATGTTTATTGTTCTAGGTCCTTACTATCTTATTAAGGAGTATTTTAAAACGGAACCTATTCCTACTAAGATAGAACCTATTCCTATTAACCCTGAAACTACTATTAAAATGGCAGGTGCAGAAGACTATGAAATAGGCAGAATGTGGGATGGAGCCATGTTACTTAAAACATATGAAACTGCCAACGATAAAATACGTAAGTATATCGACATGGATGATAAAGAAGAAGCTTTAGCTATATTTATGACTGAAGGTTCTAATTCTCGTGATACTATGGTAAGTAGGTATAACGGAAGTATCGAGGATTTTATGGCTAAAGAAGAACCTGAAATTATACCTAGTGAACCTACAATAAGAAGGTTTGCTGGTTCAGAAGCTGCTAGTAGAGCTATTTTTAAAACAGAAAGTAGTAATGTCGAGCTAAATAGTTCTATTGAGGATTTTATGCCTATACAGAAACCTAAAGTATATACACCTTCTAATTCCGTATCACTCACATTCTCTTCAGGTGAAACTATTGCACCTTATGCTCCTATTATTGAACCTGCTACTCCAGATGTTCCAACCAAACCTAGCTATTCCCGATGTTCCCACGCTGTTCTGAGATATTGCGTCGAAGGCGTGTTATCTCGAACACTGGATAATGTGATTCTCTGAATCACCTGCTGGGTAAGCAGATTAGCTAATAACAGTTTACAATCTGCCTTGTCTAAAAATAACATTTTGCAAAAAACAAAAATCCCCAGCTCTTAGCGATGTTCCTCCAAGCCAGACTTCGCTTTTGTGCATGAAGAAATTATTATTCATTAATTTTAATGTGTGAAAATTTATATACTAATCGCATTCTGCATATTTACGTTTCAGCTAAACGGGCAAATCAATTC
>JBBSPP010000295.1:0-4408 GCA_038258625.1 Chitinophagales bacterium | reverse complement strand
TTATTGGGAATTATTCAATGAGCGCAAAATGAATGAATGTTTTACAAAAGTGGTGTTCCAAAAAGTAGATGCAGGCTTTTTTTATAACGGAAGCCGAACGTACATAAAGAAATAAAATGATAGCTGTACTAATTTATTGCACTTGTATCTTGCTGATATTTTTCCTAAGTGATGTATTGCATCATAAAGTAAAAATTAGCGCAGATTATACACGGAAATTTGTGCATGTTTCTTCAGGTGTTGTAACGCTTACGTTTCCAATTTATATAACTGAGGTGTGGGAAATAACGGTGATGTCGATGTTGTTTTTGGGGTTGTTATTCGTGAGCGAATACAAAAAATGGTTCAAAGGAATTACAGGCGTACAGCGCAGTACAAAGGGAAGTTGGCTGTTTGTAATTACGGTATGGAATTGTTTTATGGCTTATCTTAAAACGGATGTTATGGCGTTTTTTATTATCCCAATGACGGTGCTCACATTTGCTGATGCACTTGCTTTTTTTGTGGGGAAACAATTGCCCATTCGGGAATACAACATTTTAGGAGCTCAAAAAAGTATTGGTGGTTCGGCGGCATTTTTTGTTTGCACATTGCTTATTTTATTTTCGTTTCATTATTTTTTTGAAACGATGATTCCATCTTATGGATTTGGCTTTATGCTCGGCGTTTCAATTTTGGCAACTGCCACAGAAGCTATCAGCAGCAAAGGGTGGGACAATATTACTGCGCCCTTGCTAACATTAGTTTGCATGTATTTTCAGTATTCGTTTAATCTATTTGGCTAAATTTATTTTATGTATCGTGTAGAACAGACCACTAGTTTTGGAAGTGCCGAAATGCAAAAATTGGTTGTTCAATTATATCCGAATACAGACATCGTTCCGCGGCATTTTTTTCCTGATAATAGTAAGAAGATTTGCGTTTTTACAAGTGTAAATAAATTGGTTGGCACTTGTACAGTTTTTGAAAATGACACGTTGAGTGACTCGTTGGTGATAGGAAATTATGAATGTATTCAAAACACGGCAGTGGCAAAAATGCTTTTTGAATCCACCACAAAAATTGCTAAAGAAAGCGACAAGCATTTTTTAATAGGTCCAATGAACGGAGATACTTGGCACGCATATCGTTTTAGTATGTTGGAGAAGCCGCCATTTATTATGGAGCAAATTCATAAGCCATATTATCCGCAGCAATGGCGCGAAAATGGTTTTGAAACCTACGCAGAATATCATACAAATATTGAACAAATAGATAGTCCAATTTCTGATAGAATGCAAGATTTTTTTGGTGATAGAAATTTGCAAATACGGCAGTTTGATAGCCAACATGCAGAACAAGACTTTCGAGCAATTTATGAATTGAGCAAAGAAAGTTTTTCGAATAATTTTTTGTTTCAGCCTATAGATTGGGTTTCATTTTATAATCTTTACAAAAACTATTTACCGTTTATAAAAGATGATTTAGTGGATTTGGTTTTTGATAAAAATGAATTGGTTGGTTTTCTTTTTGCACTTGAAATTGCGTTTGCTCCCAATCAAATAATTGTAAAAACAATGGCGCGAAAAAGCGGCAGAAAATACGCTGGCATGGGGCGCGCACTACGCGAGCGTATTTTTAGTAAATGTATTAGAATGCAGTACAGCTCCATGTTGCACGCATATATTCATGCCGAAAACTACACCAATGTATTGTCTCACCGCGTGGGTGGACAGCTATATCAAAAACATATATTAATGCGCAAAAGGCTATGAGTTTGATAGAAAATTTTTGGGTACAATCGGAAGCATACGAAAATAGTATTGCTTTCGTAGAAGGTAAAAATGAAATTACGTTTGCAGAATTTAAAGCAGAAATAAAACTTGTAGCGGGCGGCATGCAAAAAATTGATTTGCAAAAAAATGATACTATCCTGCTGGCAATTCCTGTTTCTGTTTCGTTCTATATTCACCTTATTGCGGCTTGGTATGCTGGCTTGCAAGTTTTAATAATTACTGATTTTAAAGATAAAGTCGCATTGCAAAAAACCCTGCGCGATTTGAATGTGAAATATATAATCACGAACCGAAAAATTTCTTTACTAAAATATTTTATTCTGCCGCATGCACTTTGGCAAAAGACAAAAGTTGTACCAAAATTTTTACTATCGAACAGCAAAATTCAGCCGCTATCCGAAAATCATATTGCGCTTATAACCACCACATCGGGTACAACCGGCGCACCCAAAATTGCACAACGAAATATTGGTTTTTTAAAAACGCAATTTGATACAATTCAAAATTTGTTGCAACACAAAAATGGCGATGTGCATTTGAGCAGTTTCCCCATTGTGTTGCTTTGCAATTTGTTGGTGGGTGCTACAAGTATTTTAGTGACTGATAAAAATTACAAAAATATCAATCAAAACAGTTTGCAAAATAAGCCTCCAACGATACTTTCTTTATCGCCATTTTTTACCGAAAAATTATTCATACAATTGAAATTTGAAACTATCAAATCGCTGTACGTGGGCGGTGCTAGTATGTTCAGCCCGTTGGCGGGAAAATTAAAACCTTATGCTGATAAAGTGAAAATCATTTACGGGAGCACCGAGGTAGAGCCAATTACATTGGCAAGTTTAGCAGATTTCCTAGCTTTTGATAAAAATGAAAAGGGCGTATTTGTAGGCAAACTTCATAAAAATTTAAACCTTAAAATATTAGATGAAGAAAATGGCATAGGTGAAATTGCCGTAAGTGGAAATCATGTTTTGCCAAAAGAAAATCTGCTGCACGGCCATAAATTGTACGAAGAAATTGATGGCGAAATTTATTATCGTACAGGCGATTTGGGATATTTGAAAAACGGCAACTTATTTTTTTATGGAAGAAAAAAATATGCTTGGTTGTACAAAAATGAATTGTACTCGCCCGTGCTATGTGAAAAATGGAATGCCGAAAACCAAATATTTTCAGAAGCTACGATGCTTCAAATTGGTGTAGAAAATGTCGTGTTTTACGTAGGCGAAAAAAATAAAGAGCAAGCGTTTAAAAAGAATGCCCCTTTTGACATTCATCTTTTTAAGCAATTAAAAAAAATGCCCAAAGACAATCGTCATCACAGCCGCATTGATTATGCGCAATTATTGAAACAACGGCTAATTTAATAAATAGTCCACACCCAAAAACGGCATCAAACTATTTTCATAAAAACCATTTATAGTATATGCGTTGCTTGATGAGGCTTTGGTTTTCTTTACAATCTCACATATTTTAAATACGAAATCCTTGCCTTATGATTTGTTTTTAATTGAGTGGTTGAACACGTTGATGAATGCACTTCAAACATTTCTGAAATTCGATTTTATGTCATTGGCTAAATATAGTATGCACTTGGCTAATTGGTAGCATAGTAATTAGCCAAGTCAATTATCTTCGCACGCAGTATCACCTTACCAATTTTTTTCAATACTATGAAACCAAAACGCTGTATCGGATTTCTATTTTTTCTTGTTTTGGTAAGCCAAGTAATTGATGCCAAAAATTTAGACTCCCTAAAAATTGTTTTAGCCAAGCCCAACACAAGCCTACAAACCAAAGTGGACATATTTGGTACGCTGCTTCCACAGTACACATATATTGCACCCGATAGTGCCAAAAAATATATGGCGCAGCTAAAAAAACTAGCGGGAAAAAGCAACGATCCGCGCGCAGTGTATTGCTATAATTATCATATGGCCATGTGTTTCAATATTTTTGGCATTGGCACAGATTTAGACTCAATTGTGTTTCATTTAAAAAATGCTGTAGCCTGTGCTCCTAAAATCAAGCCAGATCCAATAATAAAAGAAGTGGAAGTTTATTATCAGCTCAGCTATTATTACGGCATATTTTCCAAAACGGATAGTGCCATTTTTTATGCCAAAAAGGGCTTGGCGTTTGCCAAAAAAAATAATCATACCGATGGCATGGCTCTGAGTGCCATGAGCTTGGGCACTATAATGTACTACGGCAAAAATGAGTATCGGCAAGCGTTGCGTTACTATCAATTTTCGGATAGCCTTTTTTCAGTTAGCAATAAAAATTATAAAGACCTAGGATTTATTAAAACTTGCATGGGGCAGATTTTTATGAACCTTAAACAGTTAAAAGATGCACGACGGTCTTATACCGAAGCCTTAAAATCGTATGAACAAGCGAGCAACGAATTTCAAATTTATTACACCAACGATCGCCTAGCCGAAATTGATAATGAAGAAAAAAATTATGCCAAAGCAATTGCCACCTTTAAAAAAGGATTTGCATTTTATAAAAAAATAAATGACGAAATGCGCATGGTAGAAAATGCTTCATTTATTGCCGATAATTATGCTAGCCTAAAACAACCTGACAGCACCATTTTGTATGCCCAAATTGCTTATAAATTATCA
>JBBSPP010000294.1:0-4409 GCA_038258625.1 Chitinophagales bacterium | reverse complement strand
GGCTACATCTAGCACATCGTACTTATCCAACATCAGATTTTTCGGATTACGCAGTCCGTTCAGTTCTTCATTTACTGCAATAACGGCATTTACATTATTGATCAACTTGCTCTCATTAGCGGTGAGGTTTGTATCTTCCAATTGTTCCTTTTTTGCATAAAAATGCCTCAGGGTTTCTTCTAATTTTGCTATTCGTTGCACATTTCGGGCGCACCGCAATATCCAAATTGTAGGTGCCAAATTATCTTCATTGGGGCGTACAAATAGGCCTAGCTGCTCGGGCACTTTCAGTATTTCTACAAACTCTAAAAACGTATTTTCAATCGCCCCCACCGACAAAGCAAATCTGGAAATAAACTTTTGATCCACGAAATCAGAAAAATTAAACCGGATATAAGAAAGTTTATTCAGGCTAATTGTTCCGTCCGCATTGGTTGGCAAATCAGCCTCGAGCGGCCATACATTCAGCGCCAATTTGGTGCCGAGGTTTTTAATTTGTAAGGTTAGTTTATTCAGGTGTTCTGGGTTACTCAAGTTTTGGCTGGTATAAATTGGCGCGGGGTTATCACCGCTGTGGTCGGGATTTACCACGGTGCAACTTAGTTTGCTACCAATCTGAAAATACAAATCTGCTTCTTCAAAATTCACTAATTTATTCATGGTGTTTTTCTTTACGATTTAAAATGTCAGTGGGTCAATAGTTTCGGCGGGTTCATCCTCATTGGGCTTGATAGGCACTTGGCCTTTTCTTAATTGCAGCCATCCCTCGCGAAGGGTAAGTTTGTGCGGAATATTTAGTTGCGCTTCGGGCGGTCGTTTTATATTTTTTTAATCAATTGTTTGCCAACTTTTGGCTGCTTCATTGTTGACATTGGCAGGCATTTTTTCTAACCAAGCCCAATGTGCATCTTCTTCGTTAAGGGTAGGAATGGTTAAAAAATCATTGACGAAATCTATAATGGGCGGCGAAAGTATGGGCGCGGTTAAAAATGTCATTTGGATATTTTTAATAGCATCGGCAATGGCGGCTGGTGGAATTTCTATAGATTGTATGGGCAAAATACCTGTAGTAACATGCACTCGCGCACGAGGATCTACAAGCATTAGTATTTCTTTTTTGGCACCGTCAGCCGTCAGGCTAAAGCTTTCGGGCTTAGGTGCTGTATAAATATTTGCTTCCTGCACCTGCTTTTCTTTTTCAAAAATTTTTAGCACCACATCTAGCTTGGTAATCTCTTTTTCATTTACATCAAACTGTACGGGCGCGTATAGAAAAGCTTTACTTTCTATCCCTATAATCTCTGATTTTATTTTATTTCGGTTTTCATCGGTCAGTTGCAATTGTATTTTTTCATCAAAATAAGCTGTCGTAAAACTCAAAATATCATTTATTCCCAACCGAATTCCAAACACATCGAATAAGGCAATCAATCTATTTTTTCCGCGGTGAGAAAGATATTTTTCGTCAGTAAGCATTAGCGGATCATTTATCGCATCCATTACCTTATCTGAAGCCAATACGTTTTCGTATGCCAATTTCAGTTTTTCTTCGACCTCAGTTTTGCCTCCTGTGGCACCAAATTGTAATATTATTTGTACCAAGGGTGCAATTATCATGCAGCTTATAATTTGGTTTCGGCTTAGCTCGTCTTCGCCGCTCAAATCGGGATTAGCACCAAGCAGCCGCAGCGAATCTTGTATATCAAACAAGGCAGGTTTAATTTCCAATAGGTCATCATTTTGCATAGGCACGTAGGCACTTTTCAAACAATTGTTTAGCAGGGCGGCAAGTTTTTTTGTGCCCATATAATTTTTAAAGGCGCTATTTATAAATTGAAAAGCGGCGTCGGTAAGCTGTGACATTTGAGCAATCAATGGTTCACCTTTGCCCAAAATTTCGGTTTCGTTCGCCTTGGTGATGGCAGCATCCAAGGCATCGCTTTTCGTATTTTCTGCTTGACCTACTTTTTTTTCCTGGCTTGCCCACTTGTATAATTCTTTTACAAACGGCATGAGAAGTTGTGCATCAGGCATAAAAATTTGCTCTTTTTTTAAGCGAGTAATTGTAGCTTGTGTAGTAAAATATTCTTGCGCGGTATGTTTTAAAACACGCGTATTTACAGGCGCATAAAATTCGTTCAAATCAACATCAATGTTTGTCTTTAATATATTATCAGCATTATTATTTTGCAGGTTAGGCAACAAAAAATAACCAACCAAGCCATCATTTGCCTGTGAAACAGCGCCCAATCGCAATGGAAATTTCACGTTTGTAAAACCCATTTGCGAAATGATGGTCGTGCGCAAATTTTCATCCAATCCCTCTGTACCACCGAGGTAGGTTTGCATACTTTTTTCCCAGTTATAATCTGTGGCGGGGTCTCCCTTAATTTCAAGATGTACTGTTGCTCGAATAATAGCCAATGGCTTGCCCATCATGAGGGCCGTACCCGTAAATTGTGAAAACTGCTTAGGCTCCACATTCTGCAAGACCGAAAAAGTAGTCGTGATAAATTCTCTAAAATTGTCAACCGGATTGGTCGTATCATGGTGCGACTTCCACAAAAAATCAAACGCTTTTTGCAGGTATTCATTTTCTATTTTTTGGATATGATTATGGCCCGGAACGGGTCGCTCGATAAGTTCATCCATGGTCGTATTATCGGCGGCAGTTTTATCATTGGGGTCTTGCTCTAGTATAATTTCTTGCCCCTGCCTTTGTGCAATTTCAACATCTGTTAGCTTTCGTTTAAAAATTCCTATCAACTTTAACGGCTTGCCGTTGGCATCATATATGTACAGTGTATTGTCCAAAAAATTGGGCAAAAACCACCCGCACACAGGGTTAAAATTTAAATCATGCGCAGACGGAGTATGCTCGGCAGGATTGGCTAGTTGCGCTGTGGTATCATGTAGCTTTAGCTGCAACCGGCTAGGCTGCGCAAGGCGTGGTGGCAAAAATGCCGACTTTGCCAAAAACTGTGCATGAAGATTTTCTTGCAAGTTTTTCTTTTGAAATTCAGCTTCAGTTGACGAAAGTTGCCCACCCGTTTCGGAAATTTGATGCTGTGTATATTTTTCTTTTTCTCTTTTAAAACTTTCTGCCAAAATAATTTCGGGGGCATTTTCCAATGTTTTTGCATTGGCGGCATCTTCAAAATGGTCATCAGCATTCCACAAATTAATCCTACCAAAAGTATCCACCATGCGCAACTTGCTAATGCGCATATAGCCTTCGCGAATGGGCAAAAACAAATTGTGCGGCAAGGGTGCGGTATCATTTGCTTTTCCTATCAGTTGTTTCAGCATGTTATTTGTTAGCTCGTCCAGCACCAGATTATCGGCGAGGGGGTCAAACACGGCGAGTTGTAAAATTTGTTTTTGCATTAAAAAAGCATCGTTTAGTCCGCTCAAATTTTGCGATAATATTTTTACTTTTTCAATCGCGTTTATTAATGCGCCACCATCGTTATTGGTCGTACTTTTTTTTGTACCGTCAATCTCAACAATGGTTTCTTTGTTATACTCCCAAGCATCTTTCACAGCCTGGATCATACTTTGCTGCGCGTTGGGCGTTAGCACGCTTCGACCATCTACGGTTTGCAAAATTTTGGTGCTATCTTTTTTTACAAAAAAATCAATGAGGTGTTTTGTATTGTCGGAATCATCGGTGTTTAATAGCAAGTCAATTTCGCCATTTTTTAGGTCGAAATTTTTCAGCACCGCATCTTCTTGCCACGGGTACTGCTCGTTGTTTTGGCCGTATGGTTTTGTAATGGGATACAATTTTACCTGCCAATCTAAATAAATCGGATCCCACGTATTGGCCTCTACTGTTTCAAAAAGCAGGCCAGATGAATACGTAATCGCCGACCAATCTATGCTACCATCTTGCACCGCCGACCAAGGCTGGCTTTGCAGATTTTTTTTCGATACTTTTTTTTGCACTTCTTTCCGTTTACCTTTTGAAGATTGATAATTCATGGAATCATCCAATTCTCCTATCAAGGTTTCATTATCTGCCGATAATTCTACGTGTATAATTTTTACCACATCAGGTTTGGCAGCGTGGTAGCGCGCGGAATGTTCTATATCTTTTCCGTGCAGTAAAATAGCCGGCTCGGCGGGCGACCAAAACCGATGGTCAAGCACTTTTTCTAACTTATAAACTTTGCGTAGTTTATCGACATCATGTTCCATCCACGTTTTTAGTGTGGTATTTAATTCGTTTTCTGCGCTGTCTATTTGCTTGGCTACTTGTTCTATATTCAAAAATTGATCATGGAGCTTCTTCATTTGCTTTAGCAGGTAATATCGTATTTCATTTACCTGCGTTTTTTGCGTAATTTCTCCCAGTTTCAGGTTGTACTCCGCCGTCATAAATTTGTACCAATCGGCGTATAATGCCT
>JBBSPP010000293.1:0-4410 GCA_038258625.1 Chitinophagales bacterium | reverse complement strand
TCGTGGAAAAATGATTTCGTATTCCGTGGGGCATCGGGGCTATACTCGCAGCCGCCTTTTTACCGCGAAATGCGCGACCAAGATGGGAGCGTAAATAAAGCCATCAAGGCCCAAAAAAGTTTTCATGCCTTGGCTGGTTTTGATTACAACTTTGCCGGTATTGGCGAAAGCCCGTTCAAACTTACTGGCGAGGTATATTACAAAGCCCTGTGGGATTTGGTGCCTTACGAATTTGACAATGTGCGCATTCGGTACTACGGCGATAACCTGGCCAAAGGCTATGCTTATGGTGTGGAAATGCGGCTGTACGGCAACCTAGTAAAAGACGCCGAAAGCTGGGTAAGCATTGGCTACATGAAAACCGAGGAAGATATTAGCAATGATGTAGTGGCCATACCAAGCCAACTTACGGGCGAAGATAGTGCCACATTTAACCCCGGTTATATACCGCGCCCTACCGATTCGCGGCTCAACTTCGGCTTGTTTTTTAGCGATTATTTGCCTGGCAACAAAAACTTTAAAGTACACCTTAGCGGTCTCTACGCCACCGGCTTACCGTTTGGCCCGCCCGATCAAACCCGCTATGGCGATACCCTGCGCGCACCAAGTTACCGCCGCGTGGATATTGGTTTTAGCGCACTATTGCTAGATGGTACCAAAAAAGAACGTCCACATTATAGCTTTTTCAAAAACTTTAAAAGTATCTGGCTAAGCGCCGAGGTATTTAACCTCCTAGCCATCCGCAACACCATTAGCTACCAATGGATCCAAGACCAAACTAGCAGCCGCACCTACGCCGTGCCCAACCGTCTTACCTCGCGGCTAATTAATGTACGGATGATTGTGAAGTTTTAGAATCCGTCACGCCAAGGCGTGACCAACGCAAAATGCTAACGCCTCAACCCTGCGCTAGTGGGATTTTAGAGTGAAGGAGTTGACACTAACACAAGCCGCCGAGTGCCTTGCAGGACACTCGGCGGAGAAAAAATTGGACGATTGAGCATTCGTTTATATCCAACTTAATTACATTAAATTTAAAAAAGAATATTCATGAAAAAACTAATTATAATTTTCGTTTTGGGACTTATGGTAACTGTTTTTACTTCGTGTAAAAGTAAAAAAGATTACACTTGCGAGTGTGTTGTAGCAGGACAAACAATGTCTTTTGAAATTAAAGATGTAACAAAAAAAGGTGCACAAGATGCGTGTCCAGCAAATGGTGTCACAGGCAGTTGTAAATTAAAGTAATTAATAAATATTCTCCGCCGAGGCCTCTGCGGGAGAATCGTCGGAGAATAAATATCAGTCTAACCATTTATGGAATTGTTTTTAAATTCGCATCGTTTAAAAAAAATAATTCTTATGAAATCAATTATGTTGATGCTTGCATCAATTTTCCTTAGCTATTTTGCAATGGCTCAAATAAACTATCAGCCCCAAACCATAAAAGTAAAAGGCAGTGCAGAAAAACTGGTGGAGCCAAATGAAGTACACCTAATCGTAAACCTAAAAGAAATTAATGAGCGCAATAATCAACTTTCCATTGTACAGGCTAGGGATGAATTTTTGGCAATCTGTAATGCACAGCTTGTGGAGACGGAGAACATAAAACTGAGCAATGCGAATAGTAGGTTGGAGCAAAAGTTAAGCCTTTGGCGCAAGGCAAGAACAGAAGTGGTGCAGCGAGAATCGTATGACGTAAAATTTACAGACATGGAAAAATTACTAAGCGTCATAGAGACATTAGATAAGCCTTTTGTAGAATCAATAGATTTCGGCGAGCAAACTCATACAAAAATAACAACCTACCGAAAGGATGTAAAAGAAGACGCAGCCAAAGCCGCTATAGAAAAAGCAACGTATTTGGCCAAAGCATCGGGGCGTGAAATTGGTAAGGTTATTTTTATAGAAGAGGTGGATGATAGGTATACTGGAGCTACCAATCAATTTGCCAATAAAATGCGCTACGAAAAAGAAAAGTATGGCGGGAGCGCTAAGGTAAATTTTGGCTTCAGTCCTATCGGACTTCGGTATGAAGTATTGGTAATTTGTGAATTGAAATAAAGCTCAGTCATTCTGTGCTTTCCGCGCCCTCGTTGGCCGCCGCGTCAACCATTAAGAGAAAAAAAATTCCAATAGCTTTGATAAATGAAAAAACTATTTCCTCTATTCATCATTATCATAATGACGGCTTGCAACAGTACGCCCCAAGATGCTGTCGAGGTACTGTTTACCAATCAAATGACAATGGCTGATTTGGACTCGATAAAAAATAGTGCCTCGGAGCATGATGTAGAAATTGAGTATCTGGCTGTAAAAACGGATACTGCGGGTAGGGTGGATTCTATAAGTTTTAAAGTGGCTCACAAAAGTCACTTCATGAATCTTTCGGGAAGTTATGGTCAGGTGCTTACAGATAGTATTTCGTTTGGCTTTTTTATAAATAGCGCGCGCAATGCAATTGTGCTGGGTAGTGATTTGGAACAAAAGAAATAGAATATGGTTTTTGATGTTTGGTAAAAAAAGAAATTACTGCACTGCTCGTACGTTTTTTTTGAAAATATATTAGCCGCCTTTGATTAACTTTATGCCATGCAGAATAAAAAAATAGTACTTCTCATGAGCGTGTTTTTAGTGGCGCTTCCTTCATTTTGTTTTGGGCAGGTATATAAGCAGTGGGGTTTTTGGCTGGAGGATACTACGGTGGGGGATAAGTACATAGCCGCCAACGTACGTAGTGTTATTGTTGATAAGGAAGATAATATTTACATTATGTATTATCGCCATGATGAGGATAGGAAAACGACCATAAAATGTTTTAATAAAAACGGCAAAGAACGGTGGAAAAAAAATTTGATGCCAAACACGCCGCATGATTATATAGATTGGTTGGCTATTAAATTGTTTTGGTGGCAAGACAGGTTAATTGCTTTGCAACCTTATGCAGATAGTACCACTGGCTTTTTTTATAAATTTCACGAACTGGATACTGAGAATGGAGACGTGCTTCAAACATGGCAGTTTAAAGTACCACTCGAGATTTCACATTTTAATGAACCGCTGTTACTTCCAGACGGCAATATCTACTTTTCGGCAAGTGTTTTTCTTGATCCTAAGATATACATTTTAAAATATAATTTTAATACCAATCAATTGAGCACGCAAAACTTTAGTGCCGATAATGGTGAATATGCCGTTGACCGTACACGAATGTGTGAGGTAAATGATTCTTTACTAGCCTTCACTTCCATTACCGGCCCATCAATGTTTACGCAAACTGGTTTGCAAATAAATTTTATTAGAAAATCTGATTTATCTCCATATAGTCAACGCGGCATATACACAGGCCATTATTTTGCGGCTTCTTTGATACCTGTTGGCAAAACGGTTTACCTATTTAATGATAATAGTTATTTTTTGTTTGATTTGGAAAGCAATATTGTCAAAAGCGGCGGACAATTTGGTAAAGGCGCAGCGGTAATAGACAAGCAACGTAATTTTTATTATCCTATCGCAGATAGTGCTATAAGAATAGAAAAAATGGATTGGAATGGTAACCTGTTGTGGCAGTACAAAAGAAATAACCTAACAGCGCAACATCCCGAATATATTTACAGTGCACTCGTAAATAAAAAAGTTGTGATTAGCTCGGCACAATCGTATCTCACCAGTTTTGATCCTTTGAGTAACTCGGGTAAAATAGTTGGTCTTAGAACTAGTTTTCTAAATAAAGAAGGTGCGTTTGAAGCTGCTATTACCGAGAATTTTGATACCGCAAGAGGACGGTTAGATAATGTACATACCACACTGGATACAAAAGGAAATCCTATCACAGCCTTGACCTTTTATTTTTACACAGGCTTTAATAGTAGCGTGGCCAACACGGGCATTTACCTCTACAAAATATGCGACAACTGCGATACCACCATAAAACCACCACCGCCCCTAGACGAAAAATATTTTGAAAACTACTTAACCATCAGCCCAAACCCTGTGGTAAATAATACGCTCACGTACAATTTTGGTATAGTAACGCCCAACCGCCTAGCCTTTTATTTGTACGATGCATCGGGTAAAATAATCTTGACTAAAAAGTATGACCAATTTACCACAGGTCAATATCAGCGCCAAATAGATTTGGGAGCATTGAGCCTAGCGGCGGGGGATTATATTTTAAGCATGAAAACCCAATTCAGAAGCTACTCGCAAAAATTTGTGTATCAAAAACCGTAGGGCATATTTTTTGGATATTGATCAAAAAAAAATGCATGGCTTTGTAAAAAAGAAATCATGAAATTATTTTTCACTATTCACTTTTACTTTTTCACTGTGTATCATTATCTTTAGCCAAGTTAAAAAATTCCCACATCATGAAAAAACTTATTTTCCTCCTTGTATTTCTTGCGCCTG
>JBBSPP010000292.1:0-4416 GCA_038258625.1 Chitinophagales bacterium | reverse complement strand
AGGATATCATTATTTGATTTCGATGGATATCTATTGTTCTAAAGGCTAACCGCAATTCTATTTTCTGGTTTTTGCAAAGATAATGTAGCGGTAGGACGAGGCGTGTCGTGGTAGGGAGATTATGTGGAAAATAGTAGAATATATTTATTACTATTTTTTACATTGTAATTTACCGACAATCCTTGTTCTTAATTCTGTTGATAATTATTCATTTTTACTATTTATTAATAAGACAAAATCAAGTAAATTGTTAAAACAACATTGAGTTAAATTTCCTATGAAAGTAGTTTCATTTTTTGCAGGTGCAGGTGGTTTAGATTTAGGCTTTGAAAAAGCTGGATTTGATGTCATTTGGGTTGCATATAAAAAGAATCATCAAAATACTGTTTTAGATATTGATGTCATTAAAGTACAGTATCCATCCGACCAACCCATATAATGCTGCCTGATTAGGTACTTTTGTGATGGTTGAAAAATTAGTTGTTTTGGATGTTTCTGTATTTTTCCCAGTTGTTGGGCAGGAGCTGGTAGAGGTCTTTTTGTTTGTGGGACTGTATTCTTTCCAATACGTCCTTGAGCCAGATGGTTTCGTCTACATTGTTTTTCTTGCAGCAGGCCATGAATGAGTACATGGCGGCGGTCATCTCTGCTGCTTGATGGGAGCCTGCAAATAAAAAGTTCTTGCGCCCTATGGCTAGTGGTCTGATGGCGTTTTCTATGAGATTGTTGTCTATTTCTATTTGTCCGTGTTCGGTATACGCGCATAGTCCTCTCCATCGGGGTAGTGTATAGGCGATTGCTTTGCCCAACGGGCTTGTGGGGCGTACGGTGGCTGCGTGTTCTGTCATCCATTCTTTTAATTCGGCGAGTACTGGCAGTGCTTTTTCTAATCTCAACTGGGTTTTTTCTTCCCAGGTCAAATTATTGTCGCGCAGCTCCTGCTCTAGGGCATAGAGTATTTGCATTTTGGCCAATACATGGCTTGCTCTGGCTTTGTCGTCTTTCAAGGCATCTACAAACTTGCGTCTTGCGTGTGCCATGCAATAAATCAGTAAAATATCGGGATGGTTGGCATACAGGCTTTCGTAAACGCTATAGCCATCGGTTTGCAGAATACCGGCATAGTTTTCCAACATTTCTTTTGGCCCACTGCTATCTCGCCCTTTTCGGTAATCGAAAAGCACAAGTTTGTCCACGGGTGCATGATACACCCACATATATCCTTGATGGATACCGTTTTTATGTTTTTTGTCAAGCACTTTTATCGGGCTTTCATCTGCCTGCAAATACTTTTGTTTGATTATTAATAATTTAAGTAATTCCCATAACGGAACGATGTGTTTCCATCCTTTTAGCATCCAGTCTGAAGCGGTGGAGGCTGGTATTGTTACCCCCATTCTGCTGTATTTGTCTATCTGACGGTGGAGCGGCATGCCGTAAACGTATTTGTCTACCATCATTTGGGCAATTACGCCTTCGCAAGGAATGCCTTTGTTTATCACGCGCTCTGGCAATAGGGCTGTGATGATTCCTTCGCCGTTTGGACGGGCATATTTGTAACGTATATATTCTTTTACATAAAATTCGGCAGGAACGATGCACAGTACCTCTGTAACTTCTTTGCCTATCACTACACAGTCACTTACGTCTTCGGTAGGTTCTATGATAATGGTTTCTCTGCGTAAGTTTTCGGGAAGTGCCATACGACCACTGCCTGTAGCACGTTTCTTGGGTGCTTTTTTGTCGGTTTCCTTGGCAGGAACTAGCTCATTGGCAATGTCTTCTTGCTGCTGCTGTGTGGTACCTAGCTCAAACATATTTAGTTGTGCGAGGTCTACCACTTGTCTAGCAAATTTTTCGTTTTTTTGTCCGAAAAGAAACTTGCGAAATCTGTCAATCTCAAAGTGGAGAGAGGCGATTTGATTGTCTTTTTGGGTAATTATTTCTAGCGATTTTGTCAAACCCTCCATTAGGTTTTTCTGCGATTTTTCATGCTCCAAAAGAGCTTGCTCATAGAGCAATTTATAATCTGTCGCTGTGTTTACCATACATCTAAAGTACCTATAAATACTGGCTTTGCCAAATATTTAGGGTGCTTTTTTTGTATTAAAAATGATGTTTTTTTACCCTTGTTTTAAGGGGGTATAGCGTTTTCGTAAGCGTACCGTTTTGAGCATTACCCCCTGTAAAAGCAGGGTCAAATCGTGGCAACTAACGGCGGTATTTTCGCCCTGTGGCCATTCAAAAGTGCCACGTTCTAGCTTTTTGATATACATCGCAAAACCATCTCTGTCCCATTGCAAAAGCCTGATTTGATTGGCTCGTTTGCCTAGAAAAACAAATACGTCTCCACTTAATGGATCAAAACCTAGTTCGTTGCGCACAAGCCCAGCAAGGGAATGAATGCCAAAACGCATATCGGCAGCACTGCGGTAGAGATAATAACGGGTAGTATGGGAAAGGGCTAACATAATTCTTTTAAATACATCGCACTTACAAGTGTGTGTAGTTCTATCTTGACGCCGCTAGGGTAGGTAACAACTGCCAAGGGTTGATTGGGGTAGGCTGGAGTATCCAAAGTGAGTTTGCTAAATCCTGTTTTCTGTGTAGATGGGGCGGTTATTTCTGGCTTAAATTTCTGTACCCAGTAGTAAAAAGTGGAAGCACTAAACCCATTTTCCCTCGCAAACCCAGCTAAACTCTGCCCCGACACCAGCCATTGCTCATACAATGACCGCATCTTATTAGTATCTTGTTGTTTCATGCCACAAGATTAGCTCCTTTATTGTTTATATGGAATATGGGGTTGGTCGGATGGATACAGTTATGCGAGTTCAAATTGTCTTGATTTTTTTGCTTCGTTTTTGTATCAAGATTGTTATGGTAAAATCAAGTTTTTTATAAGAAATTTAAGCAGCCTTTGAAATATTTTGCACATATGGCTTTTGGTTGTTGATAACTGCAACTACCCTTAACACTATTTTGTTTCTAATTGCATTTAATACGCTCATACTGTGCTTTCCTTCCTCTTTTTTTCGCTTATAATACTGTTGAAATTCTGGATAACTTTTTATAGTGCTTATTGCACACATGTGTAACATTTTTTTTAGGTCTTTATTTGCCATAGGATGTACCCTGTTTCGCCCTTTAATACTAATGCCACTACTATGCTCAAAGGGCACTACTCCAGCATAACAAGCTAGCTGCTTACCACTTATTTTGGCAATAAAGTTACCTGTACAACAAATTAAATATATTGCAGTAAGACGCCCAACGCCAGGCACAGTCAGCAGCAAATCATAGTTTTGCTTCAAGTCTTCATGGGTTAATACAATCTTTGATATTGCAACTTCTAAATTGTTTAATGAAGCCTCCATACCTTCTATTGCTTGACAATGTGCCATTTCAATAGTTTCTTGCATATCCATATCATTGATATTTTTAAGTTTTTTTAGATATACTTTTAGACTATTTATTTGTGATAATAATTTTGTTCTGGCCGTCATCAAATCTTTTAATTGCAACAATATGGGGTTAAGCACTGGATGAGCTTTTAGCGTATCTGCTTCTTTATAAGCATAATTGCAAAGGCGTACACTATCTATAGTGTCGTTCTTGCCACGTGCAATACCGAAACTCCATTTGATATGGGCTGCATTACCAATATGAATGGATAAGTGATATTTGTTACAAAAAGCCCATAATAGACGATGGTATATACCTGTGTTCTCGATGACCAGTAGTGTATTTGCAAATATTACCTTATTTGCTTTTAGCCATTTATGAAACTTCTTTAACCCATCAGGGCTATTGTCAAATTTAGCACAAATGGGTTCTTGTTTCTTATGCTGCACTACTGGCATTAAGGTAGCATCAAAGAATGGTTTGGACATGTCAATACCGAGAAAAAATTGTGTGTGTTTCATGTTGTTTTTGTTAAATTTGTGAATAGCTAACCATTTTGCCCCATCGATCCTAGTCCTTAATAATGGGTATAAAAACCCTAATTGTTATATGGTCACTAAGGGAAAAAACGGCAGCGGATTTTATCTTGATATGGGTAATTAGCCCTGACAAAAAGTTAATGAGTCGCTGCCGTGGTTAGTTTATTAACAAATGTGGATAAACTGCAAAGAAAAAAGAAGCAAAAAAGAAAATCTTATAATAATAATAGCTCTTTTTTTAACTTTTAATCTTTATTCAAATCTAAAGGACAAAAATGAAGACCCGTCTGGTAAGACAATAGTTTAAAATAACAACAAAAGGTAAATAAGTTAGTGCAAGTATATTCTACAATATAGCAAAACTAGCTTCGATTAGTTTATATAAATTTACGATATAATCATTAATTACAAATCGTTTATATTTTTAAGACCCTAATTAGTCAATCCTTAATTTAGATTTATACACAATATT
>JBBSPP010000291.1:0-4431 GCA_038258625.1 Chitinophagales bacterium | reverse complement strand
CAATATCACCAATATTATCAGGCGTATAGCCTTCACGATATTCTATCAGGTTTTGCATGTCCTTATAATAAAGTTCTACAGAAGTTTCGAGTGCATCGTCAAAAAAATTGCGAAAATATCCACCACTATATTGCACTCCCTTTTGTGGTTGTACGTAGTAAGTGCTTGGCGTCCAAAGGTCGGTAGGCAGGGTGCTGCCATTGTTTGTTACCAAATGAATGTATTGATAATTACGCGCTATACTTGCTTTTATTGAAGAGTTGTTGTTCAGTGCGAAACGCATATTTAGTCGAGGCTCCAGCCCGCCATAAGATTGCGCTACATCGCTACGGCTATAAACAGCACTATCGGTTTTTATAGTTTTTTTATCATCGGCAAAATCATATTGGGTATAAGGCCCTACTTGTAAAAAATGCGAGTAGCGCAGCCCTGCATTTATTTTTATATGTTGGCCGAGGTCAAATTCATCTTGAATATATGCGCCCATCTCGTGTGCATATTTTTTGGTTGCGGCCATTGCGGCTTCAAGTTCTGCGCCACCAGTTTGGGCTTGTATCGTGCTTGGTGTAAAGGTGTGAAATGTATAATTTAAGCCACCTTTAAAATTATGATTAAAGGCCGAAAAATAATCCAAATCTGTTTTCACACCTAAATCTTGTATGCCCGAAAATAACTTAAAAGTTGTAGCATTTTGAAAATTACCGTTGAATGCAAAATTATAATCATTGTAAAGCACTGTGGTATTCATAAAAAGTTTGTCATCGAAAAGATGATTCCAGCGCAGCGTACCTGTAGAGTTTCCCCATGGAATATCAATATCGAAATTGCCACCACTGTTTCGGAAAGTAAAAACATCACGCCCAAAATAACCGCTTAGGTATAGCCGGTCTTTGTCTGAAACGGTATAATTTACTTTTGCATTTAGGTCATAAAAATAATAACCAGAGCCTGCAAACGAACTTTCTTTATTTACAAATGGTTTTACAATTGCATCGATATACGTGCGCCGCGCGCTTATAATAAATGATGATTTATCTTTTACCAATGGCCCTTGTATAGCCAGTCGAGAGGCGATTAAACCAATGCCACCATCCACCTGAAAATCTTTATTGTTCCCATCTTTCATAGTAATATCTACCACCGATGAAAGCCTACCGCCATACTGCGCCGGCATGCCACCTTTTATAAGTGTTACACTTTTAATAGCATCGGCATTAAACACCGAGAAAAAACCGAACAAATGCCCCGAATTATAAACAGGCGCATCATCCAATAAAATTAAATTTTGATCCGGCCCGCCACCGCGCACATAAAATCCACTCTGTCCTTCACCGGCCGAGTTAACACCCGGTAATAATTGAATCGCTTTTAAAATATCAACCTCGCCCAATATAACAGGTAGCTTTTTTACATCACTCACCGATAATGTATGGATGCCTACATCGGTGCGTTGCACATTAGCATCTGCACGCTTTGTTTTTACCACTACCTGTTTTGTTTCGGTGCGGCGTTTGCTCATCAAAAAATCTTTTTTTAAATCTTGTTGTACATTTATAGTATCGGTAAGTTCGCCAAAGCCTACATACGTAACCCGAAATTCGTAAGTCCCCGCCGGAATTGTAATTGAATAATAGCCATACACATTTGCTTTTACACCTTTTTTTATTTCGTTTACAAACACCGATGCTACTGGCAGGCTTTCACCCGTAGCGTCGTCTTTTATATAACCGCTAATGGTCACGTTTTGGGCAAAAACTGTTTGAGTAAAAAATAGGAGTACAATTGAATAAATTATTCGATTCATGGATAGATATTAGAGACTGCAATTTACATGCAACACCGCAGGCAGAAAAGTTAAATTGGGTTAACAGGTAATATTATGACAGTGTTTAAATAAAGAAAAAGCCACTAGCATAAGTAGTGGCTTTGGTATTTTTTAAAAAACAATTATTTCTATTTCATTTTGGCTTTCAGACTGCTATCAAGGACATCAAGAAATTCTTCTGTATAAACATAATGTGTGCTGTGTTTTACATCATTGCCATAAATGCAAACAGCCAAATCTTTGGTCATAATACCACCTTCTACTGTTTCTATGCAAACCTCTTCTAACTTTTTGCAGAAGTCGATGAGTGCATCATTGCCATCAAGCTTCCCTCGGAAAGCTAATCCAGTTGTCCAAGCAAAAATACTGGCGATTGGGTTTGTACTTGTAGGATTTCCTTTCATGTGTTCGCGGTAGTGACGCGTTACAGTGCCGTGCGCTGCTTCGGCTTCCATGGTGCTACCATCTGGCGTAGTAAGTGCCGAGGTCATTAATCCTAATGAACCAAAACCTTGTGCCAAGGTATCGCTTTGTACATCGCCATCGTAATTTTTACAAGCCCATACAAATTTGCCGCTCCATTTTAATGCTGCTGCTACCATGTCGTCGATTAAGCGATGCTCGTAGCTAATTCCTGCTTTATCAAATTCTGCTTTAAATTCATTTTGATAAACCTCTTCAAAAATATCTTTGAAGCGACCATCGTACTTTTTAAGAATTGTATTTTTTGTAGAAAGATATAACGGCCATCCTTTGCTCAGCGCCATATTAAAACATGAGCGAGCAAAACCGTAAATACTTTCGTCGGTGTTGTACATGCTCATCGCTACACCGCCGCCTTTAAAATCGTATACATCAAATTGCTGAACTTCGCTACCGTCTTCGGGCGTGAATGTCATTGTCAATTTTCCTTTGCCTTTTATTACAGTATCCGTAGCGCGGTACTGATCGCCAAATGCATGACGCCCAATAATAATCGGTGCCGTCCAGTTGGAAACCAAACGTGGTACATTTTTCATTACAATAGGTTCACGAAAAACTGTGCCATCCAAAATATTACGAATCGTACCATTGGGCGACTTCCACATTTGCTTCAGGCCAAATTCTTTTACACGATCTTCGTCGGGTGTAATGGTGGCACACTTTACGCCCACACCGTGTTTTTTTATTGCATTTGCTGCGTCGATTGTTATTTGATCGTCGGTTTCATCGCGCTTTTCCATACCCAAATCGTAATACTCTAATTCAATATCTAAATAAGGAAGGATGAGTTTATCTTTTATAAATTGCCAAATGATGCGCGTCATTTCGTCGCCATCAATTTCTACTACTGGGTTTGCTACTTTTATTTTTGACATAGTTTTTGTTTTTCTTGAATTGCTAAATGTACATTTTTATTTTATAAATTTTTTATCACCTCCGTACCAAATTCGCTGGTTTTCATCAGCGTGGCGTTATCCATTAATTTATGAAAGTCGATGGTTACTTTTTTACTCTTGATGGTTTTGCTAATGGCGTTGGTAATTAATTGTCCGGCTTCCGTCCAACCCATATAATCGAACATCATTACGCCGCTCAAAATTACAGAGCAAGGATTCATACTATCCGTATTCGCAAATTTGGGGGCCGTACCATGCGTAGCTTCAAAAATTGCATGACCCGTTTGGAAATTAATATTCGCACCCGGCGCAATACCAATGCCGCCAACTTGCGCTGCCAAAGCATCGCTTACATAATCGCCGTTTAGATTTAGTGTAGCTATCACGCTATAATCTTGTGGTGCCAATAAGGCTTGTTGTAAAAAATTATCGGCGATTGAATCTTTAATAATCACACGGCTAGCAAGCTGCGCCACTTTCATTTCTTCGTTGGCTACGGCCTCGCCGCGCTCTTTTTTGGTAGCCTCCCATTGGTTCCAAGTATATACTTTATCGCCAAACTCGCGCTCGGCGAGTTCGTAGCCCCAATTTTTGAAAGCACCTTCGGTAAATTTCATGATGTTGCCTTTGTGTACCAAAGTCACCGACGGTAATTTATGCTCAATGGCATATTTTATAGCGGCGCGTATCAAGCGTTCGCTGCCTTCTTTGCTCACGGGTTTTACGCCAAAAGAAGAAGTTTCGGGGAAACGAATTGCAGTAACACCCATTTCTTCCATCAAGAATTTGCGCATTTTTTCGGCTTCGGGCGTGCCGGCCATATATTCGATACCGGCATAAATATCCTCGGTATTTTCGCGGAAAATAACCATGTTTACTAATTCGGGGTGCCACATAGGGCTAGGCACACCATCGTAGTGGCGCACGGGGCGCTGGTTTACATACAAATCCAACGTTTGGCGCAGCATAACATTTAAGCTGCGGATACCGCCGCCTACGGGTGTGGTCAATGGGCCTTTGATAGAAATTAAATATTCTTTAAACGCATCCATCGTTGCATCGGGCATCCAAGATTCTGTTTGGTCAAAAGCTTTTTGCCCGGCCAACACTTCCATCCATTCTATTTTGCGC
Organism: Chitinophagales bacterium; assembly: GCA_038258625.1. GTDB lineage: Bacteria > Bacteroidota > Bacteroidia > Chitinophagales > Chitinophagaceae > JAGNRR01. The sequence goes on along the minus strand of JBBSPP010000291.1, from coordinate 96 downwards.
TCGCCATCGTAGGCTTTTGCTACGGCAGCATCAAAAACACGCACACTAGCGCGCCAAATATCGGGGCCAATGCCATCGCCTTCTATAAAAGGAATT
>JBBSPP010000290.1:0-4480 GCA_038258625.1 Chitinophagales bacterium | reverse complement strand
CACAGGTATGTTGGTGCCGTCTTCCATTATTATAAAACCGCCGTCTTTTTTGCTAAATTCTTTTATCAGGTGTTTGTTCACTAAATATGATTGATGGCTACGTATAAAACCAAGTGGTGCAAGCAATTCATTAAAATGTTTCATGGTTTTGGAGGCGGTTACTTTGTCACCATTTAGTAAGTGCAATACTGTATAATTATCATGGCTACGGCAATAGGATATTTCTGCAGGATTGTAGAATGATATTTTATCTTGGAAAGCTACCGCTATTTTATCATTGCCTGTCTCAGGTTGTAATTGATTTCCAGGCTGCATTTGCGATAAAAATTGTTGCAACTGGTTTTGTAATTGATTGGTATTTTTTAGCGTTCTAAATTTTTCTACGGCCGCGGCAAGTTGGTCATCATCAATTGGTTTTAGCAAATAATCAAGCACAGAAAGTTTGATGGCCTCGATAGCGTATTGATCATAAGCGGTAGTAAGTATTACATGAAAAGTATGATGGTCAAGTTTTTTTAGCAATTCAATCCCCGTTATAAACGGCATTTGAATATCCAAAAAAACGAGGTCCACAACATTGTTTTGCAAATAATTCAGCGCGTCTTTACTGCTGGTAAATGTGGCTACAATTTCTAAATCGGGGAAGTCATTTTTTAGCAAAATTTCTAATACCTCTATGGCGTTTTTTTCGTCATCCACTAATACTGTTTTGTAGGTCATCATAGTTGTTTGTTTTTATTTATGTGTGCAGGTTATTATTTATTGCAGGTTCAATATTTTCTATTATTGGTAATGTAATAGAAATTAGCGTGCCTCGACCCACTTCGTTTTGGTCGTACAAATCTATCACCTCTACATCACCCTGTTGCTGATTGCTACTATTCATTAGTTTCAATCTGTTCTCGCCCAGCTGCATGCCGTAACTTTTCCGTTTATTTTCATTTGGAGCTAATTTTTCGGCTGCACGTCGACCAATGCCGTTATCCTCAATTTCAATACTAATCAGTTGATCGCTCGTTTTTTTAATCCTAATTTCTATACTCTTGCTACCGTCTTTGTGTAGCAGTCCGTGCCAAATAGCATTTTCTATATAGGGTTGCAAGAGTAACGATGGGATGTTGACCTCAGCTGTATTCATGCTAGTGGGCACCGCAATATTGAAATTAAATTGATTATCAAACCGCATACTTTCTATTTGTACATATAGTTGTATAGTGTCCAATTCTTCCTTGAGGCTTACATAAGGGGATGTACTATTATTCAAAATATTGCGAACAAGTTGCGAAAATTTTACCAAGTATTTTCGCGCGTTTGCATTGTCATTTTTTAGTATAAAATTATTTATGCTGTTCAACGAGTTAAACAAAAAATGAGGATTTATCTGCGCACGGAGAGCTTTCATTTCTACCTCTGCCAGTTCTTTATTGTGCATAATTTTGAGGCGCTCGCGGTTGTTGCGTACACTTATCCGATCTCGTACCACAACAATAATAAACAATGTAAGAACGGCTATGCCAGACAATATAAACCATACACTTTTGTACACTGGCGATTCAATATTTATGTTGAGCGATGTAATATCGTTGCTCCAAAAACCATCATAATTGGAAGCCATAACCTCAAATTCGTACTCGCCGGGGTTAAGATTGGTGTAGGATACGTAGGTACGATCGCCTGCCTCCACCCAATCTTTATCATAACCAAGCAAGCGGTAGCGATACTGAATACCCTCTGCTAATGTTAAGCCCACAGTATTATATTTTAGCGAAAAAGAATTTTGATTATAATCCAAATTTATCTCGTTGAGATACGAAATGAGTTTTGTATTTTCTATTTTTCTATTAAAAACGGCGAAGTCAGTAATTAAAACGTTCGATAGAATTTTGGATGGTCTTATTTTTTCTCCTTTGAAAATATTCACACCATCCGTACCGCCAAATGCTAGCGATCCATCGCGAAGTTTTAGGTATGCGTTGGTATTATATTCGCTACCCTGCAAGCCACTTTGTACATTATAACTGCTTACGCTAATATCGGCTTTATGGGTAAACACTTTATCGGTCCAATGAATGCGACAAAGACCATCATTCGTGCTTACCCACAAGTTATTTTTATCTTGCGGAAGTATCCCATACACTACATTATTGCTTAACATATCGCGCGTGGTAAAGTTTCGCAACATCTCAAAATTTTTGTTCAGCACCACCACACCACCACCATCTGTACCTAGCCAGTACCGATCCTTAGTATCTTGATAAATACATTTTATAGAGTGCGTATTACTTTTATTTTTTGCAGTGTTGGGATACATTTTTTCAAAAATATCAGCGGCTTCATTATATCGTAATACGCCATTAGTAGTACCTACAAGCAGTACATTTTCTGTTGATTTTTGCAGACAGCGCATGCCATTTCCTTCATACAGCGTGTTTTTGGGCGCGTAATAATTTTTTATGGACCCCGTTTTTATATCCACTTTATTTAGCCCTTTGTCCACGGTGCCAATCCATACAGTGTTTGCTGTTTCATCATACAACATTGACCAAATACCAGTCCCTTTAATTTCCATATCGCCCTCACCAGCACGAATTGTTTTTACAACTTTACGTTGTGCCAAATCAAAAATATGTACACCGCCACCATTGAGCCCAAGCCAAAGTGTGTTACCCACTTTGATCATTTCTATTATAAAACTTTCGGCAATAGGCGTTAGTTTTCCTGTATTATGAAACACTATTTTTTGGCTACTCCTGTTATATTCTACCAAGCCGCTGCCGGCCGTCGCTAGCCATATCGTGCCGTTATTGTCTTCTACAATTTTTCGTACAAATTTTATATCGTAGTGGTCATCAGTAGAGTCATGCTGTATGGGAGTAAATTTTTTTATGTTCGGATCCAGCACATCAAAACCATTGCCGTCGTACCCAATCCAAAACGTATTATTTTTATCCTTAATAATGCACAGGGGATAATTGGCGGCGAGGGGCAATTGGCCATCGCCTTTTTTATATTGTGTTATGTTGCGTTCTTTTATATTATAAAAAAAAATTCCCTGACCGTAGGTAGAAATAATAAGTGCATCATCAGTCTCGGCATAAAACATATCATTGATGCCTATTAATTGTATATTTTTTGAATTAATTGGGCTTACTCCAAACGTGTTTTTTTGCATATCGAACTCTATCAAATCATTTTGAACAGAGCCCAAAAAAATGGTGTGCTTATGATCAAAAGCTACATTATTATATTCTGTTGGTGTGGTAATTAATGGATTTAAAAATCGCTGCCACTTATTATCTTCTCTGGAATAGCGAAATAAATTTCCGCGTTTGCTAGCAGCAAAAACAATATTATTTGTACATATTAATTCCAATATTTCATCGTTGGGTAACATCCAAGTATTGGGTATGGATGTGAACTCCACTGCCAAGCTTTTTTTGTCAATAAGTATTAATTTGTTGTCGTTTGTGTAACCCCACATTCTTTTATTATTCCACTCACATACGCTGAGCACGGTATGCGGGTAAAGGGTTGGAGAGGAGACTATCTTACCTTTTTGAATATTAAAAGGATGCAACGAATTATTACAACGTAGCCATAAATGTTGCCCATTGTCATAAAACATTTTCAGAATTTTGGAGCTAGGCAAGCTAGTAGAATCATCAGGTATGGGGCGAAATATTTTGAACTCATAGCCATCAAATCGATTAAGGCCGTCATAAGTACTAAGCCAAATGAACCCTTTGTTGTCCTGCATTATATCGGTAATTACGCACTGCGAAATTCCAGATTCTAGGTCATAATGTTTTACAAAATATTTTTCTTTTCGCAATTGCGAATTGCTTTGCAACGGGATTGTCAATAAAATGACACCAATAAAATAATATGTAAAACGTATGATGATGGCATAAAGATACATTCTCAAAACTCTTTTTAAAAAATGAATTAGTATCTCGTTTGCAACGCTATTTGTTTGAAGGCGTTCTCCTATTTTTGCGCCAATGTCAAATAGTGAAAATTCTATACTCGGCCTCAAATTACCTACAGATCCTCGATGGTTAAATTTGGCTTCTATATCTATTAGCGATGTGCTAAACGACCACGCTTACTGCGAACAAAAAGCGGCCACAGCCTGCATAAGTCTAATAACAATCTATGCTGATAAAATAGATTTGGTAGAAGCATTAGCGCCAATAGTAAGCGAGGAGTGGGGGCATTTCAGAATGGTGCTGAATGAAATGAAAAAAAGAAATATAACCCTGCAAGGCAAGCGCAAAGATGAATATGTAAATGAGCTAAAAAAATATGAGATACAAGGCGGCAGTGCCGAGCATCGATTGTTGGATAAGTTATTAATTTTTGCACTCATCGAAGCCCGTAGTTGCGAACGGTTTCGCGTGCTGAGCGAAGGCCTTGAGGAAGCGTATTTACAAAAATTCTATCACAAATTTATGGTGAGCGAGGCAGGGCATTATAGATT
>JBBSPP010000289.1:0-4481 GCA_038258625.1 Chitinophagales bacterium | reverse complement strand
TTTTCATAAGTAGTAAAATGAATATTATTTAGCTATGACAAGTTTCATATTTTTAAATAGTCCGTTATTTTGGATATTTAAAAGGTAAATACCTGCGCTTAAATCAGCTACGCTAAAGCTATTTTGTGCTGAAAATGTTTTCATTACTTTACCATTTAGGTCAAGTATTTTCACAGTTTCGCCACCTGTAAGACCCATTATTTCAAAATGGTTGTTCACTGGGTTTGTTTTCAGGCTATAAATATCCAGCTCTTTTTGAATAGAGCTTGTGCTAGTTGGCGTCGCCGGATGATTTTCTGTGCTGTTTGATTCAAAATCCACATTTGGGAAGTTGGCATTGCTAGCGGTAATAGTAATATCAGCAGCCGTCATGGTTTTTCCTAACTCTTCCAAAAATACTTTATAAGTACCAACTGCTATACCGTTGAACGAGTAGTCGCCGTTAATGTCCGTGCGGCTCATGGCTACAAATTCGTTGTTCGTTACATCAAATAATAATGCTGTTAATTTATGTTTTGGATCACCGGTTCCCAGCGTTTTGTTAGCACCAGTCAATACACTGCCGCCAATAAAACCTGGACCATTGGTTGGTGTGCCTGCTAGCATATTGATGGTGATATTTTGTGGTGTAGTAGGCGAGGTTGTTACGTTAGTTGCACCGCTCCACAATGCATTGCTTGTGTAGTAAGTGGGTAAATGGGTAGCGTAAGCAGGGTCATAAGAATGATACGCAGCTTTTACCAAATAGGTACCACTGGCTATATTACTAAAACTAAAATACCCCTGCTGTGGTCCCCAACTCCCAGTTGTTTGACTTCCTATTGCGAATAATGATTGTGTAACCGCATCATACTCTATCAAATATACCGTGGCTCCGATAGTAGGAGTTGGAACTACTGTACCAGTGATGTACGCAGCAAATTGGTTAATTGCAATTGGTTGAACATTCACCAGCAAACAATAATTATCGGTACAATTATTACTAGTCGTAATGGTGAGGCATACATTATACTGTCCACCAGCGGCGTATGTATGATTTGGGTGAGCTATATTAGATGTACTGCCATCACCAAAATCCCAGGCATACGATGTAATAGAGCCTCCACCAGCATAGCTTGCATAGGAATCAAAGACACAGCTAAGTGATGTTTGGTTAAAGTTAAAAGTATCACGTCTCATTGTAAATAATGCTTCGCACGGTAGCGTATTTGTTTGACCAACAACTACATTGTTGATTACCGTGTCTGTACACATAAATGCAAAAGTAAGTGAGTCATATACTGTTGTAATTAATCGAACACTGTAAGTACCAGGCGCGCTATAAATATGACTAGGATGTGTTGCGCCCGACACCGACGTAGCACCGTCTCCAAAATTCCACGAGCTGTATATAATGATTGATGACGAAACAGGTGGTGTGCTCATATTCGTAAATGAAATTGTGGGAGATGCCGAAGAATTTGAAGTAAAGGCAGCATTGCATTGCGCCATAGCTTGATTTGTGAAAAGTCCTAACATGAGGACGAGCGAAAGGTTTAAAATTGTTTTCATGATGTTTTTTGTTTTAAAGGGTTTTAATTGTTTTTGTCTTGTTTAAAATTTTGTTTTGAATTTAATTGTTGAATGCATTCGGAACTATGAACGTAAGTTTTACATCAAACGTTAGTAGCTTTCAAAAAAAATCAAATTTGAAAAGTTTTCCACCATTTTAAAACTTATTATCATTTTGCCATAATCCTTTTAGTTTTTAATCAAATAGTATATTTTCGCAATCTAAAATTAAATGACTATGTCAGAAATAGCTGAAAGAGTAAAAAAAATCATCGTTGACAAATTAGGCGTTGACGAAGGAGAAGTAAACAATGAAGCAAGCTTTACCAATGATTTGGGAGCTGACTCATTAGATCAGGTAGAACTTATTATGGAGTTCGAGAAAGAATTTAATCTTTCCATCCCTGATGAAAAAGCAGAAACAATTGCAACCGTAGGTGACGCTGTTACCTACTTAGAAGAGCACGCTAAATAGTTTTTACGCTATAAAATTTATATGGAATTAAAACGCGTAGTCGTTACTGGTCTCGGCGCCTTGACACCCATTGGTAATACCGTATCCGAATATTGGAACGGGTTAACAACGGGAGTTTCGGGCGCCGATTTCATTACTCTTTTCGATGCCGAAAAGTTTAAGACGCGTTTTGCATGCGAGGTAAAAGGTTTTATACCCGAAGATTTTATAGATCGCAAAGAAGCGCGCCGCTTAGATCGTTTTTCGCAATTTGCTTTGGCCTGTAGCGAACAAGCTATTCAAGATGCTGGCTTGGTAGATAATACCGAAATTAACAAAGACCGTGTGGGCGTAATTTGGGCCAGCGGTATAGGCGGTATAAATACATTCCAAGACGAGATGGAAGGCTTTTTTAAAGGTGATGGTACACCCCGTTTTAATCCGTTCTTTATTCCAAAAATGATTTCGGATATTGCCGCGGGCCATATTTCTATGCGCCACGGATACCGAGGTCCCAATTATTGTACCGTAAGTGCTTGCGCTTCATCGTCGCACGCGTTGATTGATGCTTCGCATTATATCCGTTTGGGCAAAGCCGACATTATTGTTTGTGGCGGTTCTGAAGCGGCGGTAAATGAAGCTGGCGTTGGTGGCTTTAACGCCATGAAAGCACTCAGCGAACGCAATGATGATCCCAAAACTGCCAGCCGACCATTTGATAATGAGCGCGATGGTTTTGTATTGGGCGAAGGTGCGGGTAGTTTGGTACTAGAAGAGTATGAACACGCCAAAGCAAGAGGTGCAAAAATTTATGCCGAGTTGGTCGGTTCTGCCGCCACGGCTGACGCGCATCACATGACAGCGCCACACCCCGAAGGCTTGGGCGTTATTTTAGTATTAAAAAATTTGTTGGAAGATGCCAACTTAAAACCAAGCGATGTTGATTACATCAACGTGCACGGAACATCTACTCCCCTTGGCGACATTGCCGAAATTACGGCTATCCAAAATGTATTGGGCGAGCATATTTATGATATGAATATCAGCTCTACAAAATCGATGACGGGCCACTTGCTCGGTGCAGCTGGTGCGATTGAAGCCATTGCTTCTGTGCTAGCTTTGCAAAATAATTTGGTACCACCAACCATAAATCACCAAAACGTTGACGAACATTTTGATCCGCGCATCAATTTTACACTCAACAAAGCGCAAGAGCGCAACATCAATGTAGCCATCAGCAATACCTTTGGTTTTGGTGGACACAATGCTTCGGTGGCTTTCAAAAAAATATAAAATTCGTTTAAAGTTATATGTGTAATAGCTTGCCCCGTATTTTTCGGGGTTGAATGGGAATTCGATAGGCTATTTCATTTTCCAAGTTTATAATCGATGTCAAAGCGTTGGGATTGACATTGGAAGAAATGGCAGCTTGCCACCTTTAGCGTGGTTAAGAAAATTTAGCAATTCAGCGTTAAGAAACAATTCAGTGTTTGAGCGCATAGTACATTCTCCGTTTTGATACTCGCTGCGCGCGAGTTTGACTTGTTTTAGCTGAAGCAGCAAATTTTTAGCTATTTCTTCCAAGTCTTGATTTTTTGCTTCTGGCGCTTGCCACCTTTAGCGTGGTATCAAGACAAAAGAAGAACCCGAGCTAGGCAATAACATTGTCAGTTTAAAAGAAAATAAAAGTAATTGCAGAAAACACACTCTGAATAAAATATTTTTTCTCTTCTAAATTCTTTCCGTACATTTCCTATCGGAATATGGCATTAGTACCCAAAATCATCGTACGCTTCTTTGTAAAGGATTCTCCTTTGTACAAAAGCTTATCGGCCATGCTGGGCTTTACGCCCGGCGACGAAAGCCTGTACGAACTAGCCCTCTGCCATAGCTCGAGCAACAAAAATCCCAAAGAAAATAATGAGCGCCTTGAATTTTTGGGCGATGCTATTTTAGGTTCAATTATTGGAGAGTATTTGTTTCAAAAATACCCGAGCAAACCCGAAGGTTACTTGACGGATATGCGTTCCAAAATTGTAAACAGAAAAACATTAAACGAAGTTGGTAAAAAAATTGGCCTCCCCGAGGTGATGACTTTTAATGATAAAGATTATTTTTTGCGCAACTCCCCCATTTTTGGAAATGCTTTTGAAGCCTTGGTAGGCGCAATTTATTTAGACAAAGGATATATTAAAACCAAGAAGTTTATTCATCAGCGTATGATCATTCCCTACATAGATGTAGAAGAATTAGAAACTATAGAAGCCAACATAAAAAATAAACTCATAGGCTGGGCCAAGCGCGAAGAAAAAGAATTAGAATTTGTAGAACTAGAACCCGAAGACGCACACAACGGCCGCAAACGATTTAATATTGGCATCAAGCTAGATGGAGAATTGATTTGTACAGGCTCGGCCCTTACTAAAAAAGAAGCTAGTAAGATTGCCGCTGAGGAGGCTATTGGGATTTTGGGGGT
>JBBSPP010000288.1:0-4483 GCA_038258625.1 Chitinophagales bacterium | reverse complement strand
ATAAAAAATTAGTACTTTATCGTTCGCATCTGGCACAGTTTCGGGTACCTGAAAAACGTCGGGCGGCAATTGCTCTTTTACAATATTGAGCAATTTATTTTTAATCGTTTGTGTGGTGTGGGCGGGTATTACAATGCCCATTTGGTATTTGCCTTCGGCTACTAATTGTTGGGCGGTTTTTGCAGTTAGCTTTTTATTATTTAATGTTGAAACGGGCGCAAAAAAATCTGAAGCCGCAATGCTATCCTGCATGGCGTTGCCCAATAAGTCATCGTCATCGTTAACAAAAACAATCGGGATTTTTTGTTCTTCAATTTGCTCAAACGAAGCATCTTGTAGGGCTATCATCACCAAGGTCAAAAAGATAGGCATCACAAAAAGCAATACCAAACCCACCCTGTCTTTTAGGGCAAGAGCTAAATCCTTTTTAATGATAATGAATAACTTTCTCATTTAGACCACTTCAATTTTTTTACCTAAAAACTTTTGATATAAGCCTTCCAAATTCTTACAATTATTTTCCACGAGCAATTGCTTGGTTTCGCCGTGCAGCACATTTTTTCCTTGATCAATAAAACATATATGCGAGCAATATTTTTCGGCTTCATCAAGGTGGTGAGAGGTGAATAAAATAGTAACACCCGCTTGATTCAAATCTTTGAGTAACTCCAAAATAATAGCGCGCGACTCTATATCGATACCCACAGTAGGTTCGTCGAGCAATAAAATATCAGGCTTATGCAGCAGCGAAACCAATAAATTTATACGCCGCTTCATACCGCCAGAAAGAGAACTAACAGGCTGATGTAATTTATCAATCAGGCCGACACGCTCTAATTGGATGTTGATTTGCTGCATGGCTTCACTTGCCGATAAATTATATAGCTGCGCAAAAAACAATAAATTTTGTTTCACACTCAGCTTGTCATACAATGTAATATCCTGTGGCGTGATGCCAATTTTTGATTTAATCTCGTCAGGAATTGTTTTGATAATTTCCGTTCCTAAAATATGCAGCTTGCCCGAGTCGCCGCTTTGCAAACCTGTAAGTATTGACATGAGCGTAGTTTTGCCCGCACCATTGGTTCCTATCAAACCGAGGAATTGTCCTTTTAATAAATCCAACGAAAATTGATTGAGCGCCAATTTTGCATTCCCTGCATATTGCTTGCTTACTTTATTTACCGCAAGCACTACCAATTTTTAATTTCTTTTTTCAGTTTTTTAAAGAATACGAATTCTTCGTTTCCTATTTCAAAAAGCAAATCCGCAACGCTATCATACGTTTCGCCTTCCTTAGGTCGGCCTTTGCAAATGCGGGCGGCTTGGCTAGCAAAATCGCGCCACTTATCACCAATCGCTGTCATTTCTTGCGCGTATTTTCTTAGCTCTGGGTGGTTTAATAAATCACCAGCTTCTTGCAAATAGGCCGAAAATAAAAAACGAAAACCTGCACCGCCCGTGCCTATTTCTTCTTGCATGCGCACAATTTGGCCTAAGTACAAACTTGCTTTTCGCTTGGTCAGTTTTTGCGGATACTTCCTAATTTTTTTTGATAAAAACTGAATGCCTTTTGCGCCAGCAATCCAACCCGGAATGTCAAGCATATCTCGGCAGGTTTTTTTCAAACTTTTAATTACTGACTCTTTTAAATCAGGATACACATCTGGCGCATAATTTATATAATACATTTTGCCATTGGGCTCGTACGTCCCTTTTGCGTAGCGCACACGTTTTAAATCTTCGCTCGATATTGTGACTAGCTCCTCCATGGTTGGATCGCTCACTATATAATTGTCACCCTCTTTGCCAATAATAATTATGTTGTGCCCGTTAAAATGAAAACGATACGGCTCAGGAAAATAAGTAAGATGAAAAACACCCACCACCAAACCTACAGGAATTCCTTTGGTCAATAATTCATCCAAGGCCTGCATTGATTTTTCTGGATTGCCTTTAAATTTTTTGGTGGTCACCTTTACGCCCAATGCTTTATTTACTCGTTTAAAAATCAAACCCGGCATTGGTCTAAAAGCTGTTACGGGCAAACCATGCATTTTTATAAAAGTAAAATGAATAAAAAACAACCCAGAACCCATCCCAAAAATCATAGGCTCACTCAGTTTTTTTCCATAATGATTTAGCAGATTGACTGTAGCGCCATTTTCGCAATGGGCCGCCATGCTGTGCTCAAAATCAATCTTCATACTCAATATCATTTAGTGCAGCAATGCTTGGCATATCCAAAGCAGCTACATATTTATTTAAGATTTTGTCGCTTAGTTTCGCAAAATGTTTGGGCTGCAAATGTCTTTTAATGCGCCATTGCCAAATTTTAGAGTAGCCCGACAAAATATGTACGTCCATTAATTTGCGCACCATGTGATAATAAAGGGTGCTTTTTTCGCCGTTTAAAACTGCTGCTTTTGCTGCTGCAACTTGCTCGTGAATGTCGTCCCAAGCATTTTGCATAATTTCATTTTTGGCCTGCCAACCCACACTTTTTACCGCTGTGTAATTACCTTCTTTATCCAATGCATATTGTAGCTCGCGGGTTTTGCCCTGCAACATATTGGCATCGTCTTGTGGAACTTCATCTTTTTTCATATAAAAAAAATTTTACACAACGGTGAGCATGGCGTACGAATACGAAAACCGAGCACTTTCTGGCACCATGAGCAATAGCTTTTCGTCTGCTTTTAGCTTGCCAGAATTGAATAATTCTTCCACCATTAAATAAATCGAACCCGCTCCTACATTGCCGACATTGGGTAAATTGATAAACCATTTTTCCCACGGAATTTCAGCATTACTAGCCGCTGCAACGTCATATACCCTTTGTCTAAAAAACATGGACGAGATATGCGGCAAAAACCAATCATAATCAGCGGATGTAAAGTTGTGTTTTTTCATTACCTCTAATAAAAATTCATTGCCTTTTTCCACAATATTCGTATCGAGTAAACGCACATCTTGCTTAATGGCAAACAACGATTTGTCGTGCCAAACGTGCGATTCAAAATCGCGCCAACCAATAAAATTTCCGTCGGCGTCTTTTTCGCCACCGGCATACATACAAGTTTCTAATTCGTGAGCAAAAGACTTATTTTCTATCCAATCTATCCGGAGGGAAAGCCCGTCCGCGTTGGGTTTATTTTGTAATAAAAAAGCAGCCGCACCGTCAGAAAGCATCCAGCGCAAAAAATCTTTTTCGAAAGCTACGATGGCATTATCGTCTAACTCTCGAAGTTTTTCGGCTTCTTCCTGAAAATTATTGGCTTGCAAAAAAGTGGAAACTTTTTCCGAACCCACGCTAATTGCATTTTCAATTTGCCCGGTCATGATAGACAAATAAGCATATTTTAAAGCTAATACGCCTGCATTGCAGGCACCTGATGGCGAAATAGCCTCAATATTATCCCCTCCCTTTATGGCCCCATGCACCATGCTTCCATGCGAAGGAATTATGCTGTCGGGCGATGATGTCCCGCACGCTAATACCGAAATATCATTAAGCTCCACACCATTGCCCATGAGGGCGGTAATAGCCTCAGCGCACATTTGAGCGTTGGAATGTGTCGATTGGCCGTCTTTGTCCAAGGCGTAGTATCGCTTGGTAATTTTGTTATTACGCAGCACGATTCTTTTTGAGCGAGAAGGCTCATTGCTGATGTAGCCCAAATATTTTTCCATATCATCATTCTCTACCCCTTCTCCCGGCAAAAATTTTGATACTCTATTTATGTAAACTTTATTCATCCAGTAATTTGAATTGCCTGCAAAGGTAGGTTATTCAGGCGTTTTTTTTAGAGACGTAAACGATTGAATCAGGGCGTTGGCTTTTTTGGGGAAAAGCTTGCCAAATGTCTTGAAAATCAGGGCTGGTAGGGGTGATATTACAAAAATCATGAATATCAAATAATTTTTAAATAGCCGCACACGACCCATTCGGGCGGGATTGTTTCGGTCGCCTTTTTTGAGAATCAATGACGACCAAATTTTAAAAATTTTCTTACCGTTTTTCTCTACGAGCATGACGGGCAAATTTTCTTTTACGGCACCTTGCTTTATCAGCTCGTCTTGTAAAAATTGGTAATTATTTGCCAGTAAGGATTTTTGTATGGTAGAGCCAAATTTGGCAGCATTCAAAATTTCTGCTTGACTTACACCTGCCTCGGGCAAATTTTTATATGGCCCTTTATCACCGCCCAATTGCCATTTTACAATAGTGCGCACGCTGCGCAAATTGGGTTGCGTATCTTCCAAAACAATATTGCCTACAATGGTTGCGCCGGTGGCAAAAAGGTATTTTTTTAAATCCTGAAACGCCATCACCCACATATTTCGGATGCCCGAAATCAGCAGTACGTTTTGGTTTGCTAAAATAGTTGTTGCTTGCGGCGATTGCAAAAAAGCGGCAATGGGTTGGGAGGGAGATAAATACCACGGCTGCCAACCCAGCACAATTAAATCATATTTTGCT
>JBBSPP010000287.1:0-4492 GCA_038258625.1 Chitinophagales bacterium | reverse complement strand
TCGCCGCTCAATATTGTGGGGTTTAGTTTCCAATTGCGTTGCGCTAATGTGGTTTCTGTGCCGGCAAAGCCGCCGTATAATTTTAAGCCATTTTTTAGGTAAAAAGTTTTATTTCTTGGGTTGGAGGGTTGGGCGTTTCCAAAAGGATCTTTGCCTGGTTTATAATTGCCGGCCGCTACCCATATTTGAGTTACGCTGCTACAACCCTGCGCTAGGTCTAAGGCAGTTTGTAAGTCCGTAAAAGCATTTGCCCAAGAGCCTCCATCATGGCTACCCGTTGCAAGTGAGTATACATAAATAATACCCGAACTATTATATAATGAAAGTACTGCAGTATCGCTTGCCACACATCCATTGGTATCCGTACCGGTAACGATATACATACCCGTATCGCTCAGCACAGGTGTAAAAGGAGTATTGTCTAGTATTGCGGCTGGCCCTGCCCAAGTATAGCTACTCGCTCCAGCGCCCGAAAATGTAACACTTGATCCCAGACAAAATTTGGTATTGTTGGCAGAAACATTTGGCAATTGATTAACCGTTATTGTTACCGAAGAAGTGGCGGTGCAGCCTAGCGAATCTGACTGCGTAACGGTATATGTTGTGGTGGCTGCTGGCGTTACAGTTTGCGCGGCACCATTCATATTGCCAGGCATCCAGGTATAATTATAAAATGTAGTTGTTGGGTTAGAAATTCCGCCACTTACAGTCACTGAATAATCTTCGGCTTCGCCATATTGAGCGTCGCGGCAAGCATTTGGTGTTGTGTTGTTATAATCTACCATTACGCGCATGCGTGTAGTACCATTTATAGCCGATGGTGGTGGCGTAATACTCAAAAAATACGGCCCGCTGCTAGACGTATTGGTCGCTAAGATATAGGTTTCGCCTGCATCTGCAAACGACCCATTCTGATTCCAATCTATCCAAGCATATATATAATCTAAAACATCAGGATCAATAGTTACTTGCAGGTTTGATGCTACACCCACTGTTACATTGGCAACTTGCGATAAATAATTTACAGGCCCGCCCACCGTGCTTCCCGAATTATTATTAATACCAGCATAAGTAACATTGGTTATGAATTCATATTGAGCAGTGAAAAATAATGAATTACAATACGGCAGGGGTATAGAATCCACCGCATGTAGTTGGGTACTATCTCCAATACAAATAAAATAATTTGTAGCCGATGTAGAGACATAAAATGGTGGCTTACTAATAATGGTAATTGATTGAGTGTCTTTGCAACCCTGAGCCGAAGTACCTGTAACCGTATAGATTGTCGAGGTTGTTGGTATAAAAGTATGACTACTGCCCGATAATGCGCCGGGCATCCACGTATAGGTTGATGCGCCTGACGCTGTAATGGTTGTAGAATCTCCTGCACATACAACATATTTTGAAGCCGAAGCTGCAACCGTGGGTAGCGAATGAACCGTAATGGTTATCGAAGAAGTGGTAGTTACAGCACAAGCATCTGTTACCGTAACAGTATAAGTGGTAGTGGTAGTGGTACTAGGTGCTACCATTGGGTTCATCAATGTATCTGCCCCCAGTGGCATACCTATAGCCGGAAACCATGAATAGGTGTATGGAGCAAGGCTTCCTGTGATTAATGTACTCAGTTGTATGGAATCGCCAGCACATATTGTACTATCTGATGCACTAACCGTAGCTCCCAATAGGGCGGCGACAACAGTTACCGAATCCGTGGCCGAACAACCCAGCGAATCGGTGGCAGTAATGGCAAATATTGTAGTACTATTAATGGCAGTAGTAGCCGTATTATTTATTGATGGATTCAATACTGCCACGGCAGGCGTCCATGCCCACGAAACAATATTTGGCACCGGTATCAAAGGTGTAAAAGTATATTTTGTGCCGGATAATGGTAAAGTAGTAATTGTATCATTTGACGTTGTAGTACTCGTTGTATTCGTTATCGGCGTTACACTCAGCATTTCCGTACCAGCGCTATTGCCCGACAAACCTATAGATGCACTCGGAGTAGTACCAATGGCAGCAGTTCCGTAATGAAATTCAATAACATAACTACTTTCATACAACCATGCTTGGAAATTTGTATTGGCCGGCCCGATGGTATTTCTGGGGGCGGTTACAAACCAATTTACAATTAAAATTCTGTTGGGTGCTGTACCTATAGTTTCGTAATTTACAAAACCATTTGTACCCGTAGCCATATCATCCCAATACGGTGCAATAGTGGGCTCATTGTCAGCTTCAATAGCGGCGAGATTGTTTTGAAAATCACCTGTCCCCACTGCACCAAGGGTTAAAAATCCATCCGGAGAGGTTTTAAATAATGTGTAGGTACTATCATTATATTTAAAAGGAAAAGGTAAACTTGCCGCTGTAACTGGCGGAGCAATCAAATCATCAATACCACTTGGTGATAAGACCATAGCCGCCGATGTCATTGTATAGACAGTATCCATACCCGCCATAAATGTATAATCGTTAAATGTAGAAGGGGTATAGCCCCCAACAGCAAAAGAATTTAAAGTCGTGTTCGTACCAAAGCAAAGAGTATCTATAGCGGCTGAAGCCGTAACGACAGGACTTATTAAAACAATTTTTTGGCTTGCGGTGGCGGTGCAACCAGAAGCATCAGCACCCGTAACTAAGTAATTGGTCGTTACGTTTGGTGTGGCTGTTACTATACTTCCGGTGGAGCTACTTAGGCCCGTTGCGGGAGACCAGGCGTACGTTATCACACCGGCAGAAGATGATGCATCCAAAGTAGTTGACATCGCACTGCTTAAACAATAGATAGGAGTTGGCGGAGAAGATGCCGAGCTCATTATTGGCGATTCGCCAACATTAAAAGTAACCGGAGCAGTAGTATCCGCCAGTAAAGATGCACCGCAGCGAATGGCCATTCTGTAATACATAGTTGCAGGCCCAGTAAGCGTGGGTGTGGTGTACCCATTAGTCGTATCGCCCGTACCACCTGTAACGGCTACCCAAGGCCCCGACAAACTGCTAGACTGTAACCATTGTAAATTTGTACCGGTAGCGATTGTAAAACCAGCAGCGGTAAATACTTGCGATGCTGTATCACATTTACTAGCCAATACAGGAGATACAGTACCCGCCGTGGGCATGCCGCTACAGGGTGGTGTAGGTGTATAGCCAAACTGTGCATTAAAACGAATATTGTCCACAGTATAAGAAGTTGTGTTAATGGGTATAGCCGAAGAACTTACTCGACCCATTGAGCGAGCTGCAAAGCCAGTGCTATAAAACCAATCAAAAGGTCCCGTGGTGAACGGACTAGTCAGTGTACCAGAAGGATTCCAATCTATATAAATTTCCAACGACCCACCTGTATAAATTATGGGTGTTGATAATGTTAATGTCCAAAACCCAACCGATGCTGGCAAATTATTAGCACTATCTATTATGCTCGAATATACCAATGTAGTCCCTGCCGTCATATCACTCCAAGAATTACCACTTGCTAATGCTGTGACCAAAGAATTTTTTATTCTAATATCCAACGTCCAAGCATTAGCGCCCGCTACATTAAATGTAGTAGCTTTTTGAAAAGCTATTGTATTGATGGTGGAGAATAGGGGTATGCTTGCCAAATCTGCCGCGGTGTAAAGCAGCACAGATTTTGAATAGTGAGTCGTACTAATAGTACCCGATTGATAAATAGGTGAAGGATTACCAGGAAGGGAAAGTACTCCTGTACCCACAGTTACCACTTGGGCATTTAATATAAAAGGTGATAAGGTAAAAAGTATTAAGTGTATAATTTTTTTCATAATGAGGTTTTTTTGAGATGGGTGAATTGCACCTTTAAAAAAATAAAAGTTGGCATTCCGGCGTACTGCGTTGTTCCTTAATTCTTTATTCATGATTTTAATTTTTATTAAAAAAAATGCTGCTTGCAATTATTCCAAGTGAGTTTACTACATTGATTTTCAACCACAAAATTAGAAAAGCTGGTTTGCGCTCACAATACGTACCAGTACGTAAATTTTTTTTGGGATAAGGGATGGAAATTTTCGCGTTAAGCCAATTTAAAAGCTAAGCGTAATACCTTGTTAGCATAAAACCAAATGGTTTTACTATTTCAGAATACTCCCCATATTGGCAATCGCCCATTCAGACAAAGCATTATTTTTCCCTGTGATGGCTAGCTTGATAATTATATTGCTGCGATGTTTTTCTACCGTGCGTTCGGATACAAAAATAGTTTCGGCAATATCTTTTGAAGAAAAACCTTGGGCTATCAATTTAAGAATTTTATATTCAGAAGGGGTGAGCAAATCTAATTTTGCGCTTTCGGCCAGTTCGTTTTTAAAGGCAACAGTATCAAAATAGTTGCTGTAGTACAATTCATTTTTTGATACGGCAATGATGGCATTGTCAATTTCTTCCATCGCATCTTCTTTGAGCACGTAGCCGCTAATGCCTAGGTTTTTGGCCTGTGCTACTAGCTCGGGTTCGCGGTGTT
>JBBSPP010000286.1:0-4493 GCA_038258625.1 Chitinophagales bacterium | reverse complement strand
TTGGTTTTTTACTTTATCGGTTTCTTTACCAAAAGCATTTACTGCGCCTATCAAACAATTGTTGCTAATATTATCAAGGTGTCCACGGAACTTTAACCATGGGCCCGCCATAGAAATATGATCGGTGGTGCATTTGCCGAATGCTTTTATCAAGAGTTTTGCTCCTTTTATTTCATTCCCTATTGGGGTGAAGGGCGTGAGTAGTTGGAGGCGATTGCTATCGTCTGCAACGTTTACAACTATGCCGCTACCGTCTGCCATTGGCTCTTGGTAGCCGGCATCTTCTACGTCAAAACCTTTTGGAGGCAGTTCAAAACCCGTGGGTTCATCCAGCATAACGCTATCGCCTTTTTTGTTTACCAAACTATCCGTTACGGGGTTAAAATCCAACCGTCCGCTAATGGCAATTGCTGCTACTAACTCGGGCGAAGCTACAAAGGCGTGCGTATTGGGGTTTCCGTCGGCGCGCTTGCTAAAATTTCTATTAAAAGAATGGACGATGCTATTCTTGGGCGCGTTTTTGGGATCGCTATAACGTGCCCACTGACCAATACAAGGCCCACAGGCGTTGGTAAAAATTATTGCGCCGAGCTTTTCAAATTTTTCTAACAAACCATCTCGTGCTGCGGTGAAGCGCACTTGCTCCGAGCCTGGGTTTATTCCAAACTGGGCTTTTGCTACTAAGCCTTTGTTTACAGCATCAGCAGCTATGGAGGCGGCGCGGCTAAGATCTTCATAACTACTATTTGTGCAGCTGCCTATTAATCCCCATTCTACTTCGAGTGGCCAAGCGTTTGTGTTGGCTTTATCGGTCATGGCGCTGCCGGCTGGGGTTGATAAATCGGGCGTGAATGGCCCGTTGAGGTGGGGCGTAAGATTGTTGAGGTTTATTTCTATTACTTGGTCAAAATAATCTTGCGGATTGTTATATACTTCAGGGTCTCCGGTGAGGTGTTCGCGTACGGCGTTGGCGGCATCGGCTACGTCGGCGCGGTCGGTGGCGCGGAGGTACCTTTCCATGCTATCGTCGTAGCCGAATGTTGATGTGGTGGCGCCAATTTCTGCGCCCATGTTGCAGATAGTTCCTTTGCCGGTGCAGCTCATGCTTTTTGCGCCCTCGCCAAAGTACTCGACAATGGCGCCGGTGCCTCCTTTTACCGTGAGGATTTCTGCGACCTTTAATATTACATCTTTTGGCGCGCTCCAACCCGATAATTTTCCTGTAAGATGGATGCCTATTAACTTTGGAAACTTTAATTCCCACGGCATTCCCGCCATTACATCCACAGCATCGGCACCGCCTACGCCTATGGCTACCATGCCGAGGCCGCCGGCATTTACGGTGTGGCTGTCTGTGCCTATCATCATGCCGCCGGGGAATGCGTAGTTTTCGAGTACTACTTGGTGTATGATGCCGGCGCCTGGTTTCCAGAATCCGATGCCATATTTATTGCTCACACTCTCCAAGAAGTTGAATACTTCGTGGCTTTGGTTGAGGGCGTTTTGTAAGTCTTTGTCTGCGCCTTGTTTGGCTTGGATTAAATGGTCGCAGTGCACGGTGGTGGGTACTGCTACCTTGGGTTTGCCTGCTTGCATGAACTGCAAAAGTGCCATTTGGGCCGTTGCATCTTGGCAGGCAATGCGGTCGGGGGCAAAATCAACATAATCTTTTGCTCGGCCATATATATTCATGGCTGGGCCAATGGTGAGGTGGTTATAGAGTATTTTTTCGGAGAGTGTTAGGGGCTTGCCTACTGCTTTTTTGGCCGCCGCAATGCGCTCGGGCATACGCGCGTACACCTCTTTTATCATGTCTATATCAAATGCCATATTATGTTTTTTTATGTTTTACCACCGACCTATTTCGGTGTGTGGGCGAATTTACGAAAAGTAGAAATGATTATCTAATTCAGCAAAAGCATTTTTTGATTTGGGAAAAAATTATTGTTTGGGACTGCTTAAATATCCTTTTATCTGGATTACTAACTACTTATCCTTGGTAAGGTATTCGTACTTCAACATTTCCACTAGGTCGTCATCAATATTTTCGTCAGAGGAGAAGTTATATATTATCCATTTATCCTTTGGTTTATAAAATTGAAAAACAAATCTTATTGGCTGTCTTTCATACTTTACCAGATAGACATCAATTTTAAGACTTTCGCTCAACGATTTTTCTCCAATTTTTTCAAACCCCAGATATTCGCCCATCAGCACTGCACTTTCTCGAATTTTAAATTTTACTTTTTCTACCCCATCCTTCTTTTCTGTCATCCATTTATTTGTTGCAAAAAGATTATCAAATGCTTTGTCGGTATTTTTTGAAAATTCGGAGAAAAATTTGTCTGTTAAATCATTGGTTGAACTTTGAGAATAGGAAGATATTGTTGAAAGAATAAGTAAAGCGGCTAAAGTGAATCGTTTCATTTCTTATGTTTTAAAGATTTATGTCAAAACTAAAACTATTTTTTTTGTCTCAAATGATAAACCTTCCCCGCCGCCCAACAAAACAAGATTTTTGCGCAGCAAAAATCTTTTTCCGTTTGTCAAAACCTTCCAGGTCTATTAGCATTTTGTAAATAGACATGGAAAGTTTCCTCCGCAACATAGTTTTTTCACTTTGTATATAATTATTTATATGTTTCTGAAAAAGCTGACAACTAAAATATCGAAACTTTTTATGTAAAAGCAATAAAAAAGTTGTCTGGCACTGAAAAAATGTGTTTTTTACTATTTGCTAATTGTTTAAACGAGGAGCATTTTACCTTAAATTAGGTCAAAATATGTCTTTTATAGTATGTAATACCATTCTTTTTGACAAAATGTTGCTTAGTTGACTTTAAGTTATTCTTCGTTGAGAATAAAAAATAACTTTTTTAGCTAAAAATGTGCTTAAATGACCTAAAGTGGGATAAGTAACCTCATTTAAATGAAAAGGAAACTCATTTAAACGCCTAGGAAACTCATTTAAATGGATTTTTATCTCATTTAAACGGTTTTTTAACTCATTTAAGGATATTCTAATCTCGTTTAAAAAGATTGCAATCTCGTTTAAATAAAAAGCAATGTCATTTAAATATATTTTGTATGTAAAATAGTTGAATGTATATGGCGCTGAAAAGTTTTTTTGGATTGCTATAAAAAAATGAAGTTCGCTATATTATAATGTGTGGCCTTGGCATTCAATTTTTTGGCGAGTTAAGCAGCTAAGCAAGACTAAAAACGCCCTACAATCTTTCCACAAAACGCATTACACCAAAAATTACTCACTACTCGCTACTCACTACTCACCACTACGTACTAAGTTTGTACTTCATTATTATTAATAAAAAAAACAGTAGAAAACTATGAAAGTAACAGTGGTAGGTGCCGGCGCGGTAGGCGCAACGTGTGCAGATAATATTGTGCGCAAACAAATTTGTGACGAGCTTGTGCTTGTGGATATTAAAGAAGGCTACGCCGAGGGCAAGGCAATGGATCTGAATCAAACCGCGCAGATTGAAGGGTTTGATACAACCATTACCGGCAGCACAAATGATTATAGCAAAACGGCGGGCAGCACCGTGGCCGTAATTACAAGCGGTATTCCGCGAAAGCCAGGCATGACGCGCGAGGAATTAATAGGCATTAATGCGGGTATTGTAAAAGAAGTGACGAGTAATATACTGAAACATTCGCCGGATTGCATTTTTGTAATTATTAGCAACCCCATGGACACCATGACGTACCTTACTTTGAAGGCTACGGGCCTCCCCAAAGAGCGTGTGATAGGCATGGGCGGGATTCTTGATAGCGCGCGTTTTCGTTACAGAATCTCCGAAGCAATGAATTGCTCGCCCAATGATCTTCAAGCAATGGTGATAGGCGGGCATGGCGATACGACCATGATTCCGTTGACGCGCTTGGCCACTTATGGCGGTTTGCCCATTGGTAATTTCTTGAAAGATGAAGAATTACAAGAGGTGGCAAGCAAAACAATGGTAGGCGGCGCAACGCTTACAGGCCTTTTGGGTACTAGCGCATGGTATGCGCCGGGTGCTGCGGGTGGTAGTTTGGTTGAGGCCATTGTGCGTGATGAAAAAAGAATCATGCCATGTTGTGTAAGCCTCAACGGCGAGTATGGTGAGGACGATATTTGCATTGGCGTGCCGGTGGTTATAGGTAAAAACGGTTGGGAAAAGATTGTAGATTACAAACTTGATGATGCCGAGAAAGACCTTTTCAAAAACAGCGCAGAAGCCGTACGTACAATGAATAATTCATTGACGGAATTGGGGGTTTTGTAATTAAAAAATAAGTTTTTAATGAGCGCTGCTTCCTTGTGAAGTGGCGCTTTTTTATTTTAAAAATCTAGGTAATGAGGTCAAAAATAGTTGGTAATTTATTGTTGCTTATTTTGTAAGCTTGCATTGTCAGCCTGAAGAGGAATAGGCTCTGCTGAGGAGCAACCGACTAGCAATAGGGCTGATGCCTAAACAGTAAAATGAGTAGTT
>JBBSPP010000285.1:0-4523 GCA_038258625.1 Chitinophagales bacterium | reverse complement strand
GTTAAATGTAACAACACCTGTAACGGCCCGCCCCAAAGCCTCAGCATCAATACCCGAATGACTATAAAAACGCTCGTCCTCCGTGGCCACCAACGCATCAATTGCCGAAGGAGAAATTTCTCTGAATTTTACGGGTTCGCGATTCTCTAAAAAAAGCTTGCCTATCAAATTTGATTCTCCATCATAAATTTCGGATGCCACGGCAGATTTTGGATTTTGCAATTCGGCCATGCTTGGCATATCGCCCAATACGCCACGGTCTATCATAAAAATAAGCGCCACAAACGCTATGAAGCCGAACAATACACTAAACCATAAAAATCTGATAATGGGTTTCGTTTGGGTTTGTTTTACAGGTTTTTTTTTAGCCATGGTATGCTTATAATTTAAGTATGGAAACACCTTGGGCGTTGCCAAAATTTGAGTAACACAAATCTATAATTTTGTTTGTAAGTATGGCATTATTAATTGCCAATTAATAAAATTTTATTCTCGCGCACATAGTTCAGCGAGCCATTTTATAATCTAATTCATTTTGAACGGCGGGTATAAATAAAAAAGTGGAATCGTGATGTGCATTTCTTTTTTAGTCACTAGATTTTCAATAATATAATGACCTTTCATTTTTCCCATGTCGGTTTTCACACCTACCGCGCTGCTATACTCAAATCCCTGCCCAATATCCAGCATGGGTTGCTGCCCCACTACGCCTTCGCCATCAACAGTGCGCGTATTACCAAGCGCATCGGTAATTTCCCAATGCCGAGCCCTGAGAACAAAAGGGAAATCAGAAAGATTGTCGATGCTGATTTCGTAGGAATAAATGTATTCATTTAGACCTGGGTTAGAAAGTTCGGCATTATAAAAAGTTTGGACACTTACGCAGATTCCTTGAGTAATTTCTTGCATCATATCATTCGTAAATATAATGGTTTTTATAGAATGGTGAATTGGTTTAATATTTTTTTATCAGTTTGGGCGGCACGCGCTTCCACTTCAAACGGATTTTGGCGGTAACCAAATCGAATGGAATACCACAAATATTTCAGCAAAAAACCTACAAAGCCTTCGCGCTGATACTGTAACACGTGCGTAAGTTCGTGCAGTAGGTAAGGCGTGTTTTTCAAAAAATCTTCTCGGCTTACCTTGTATAGATTAATGGTGGTGCCAAAAACAATTGCCGCACCATGGCCAGAAGCACCCAAATTAAATGCTGCAATCCTCGCCACCAAAGCATTCTCTTTGATTCGTACTTCTATAAACCCGTCGGGTTTATGTAAATCTTGCTTAAAAACCCGACGGGTTTTATTTTTTACAGCTCCCAATATTTCAGAATTTGCTCCGTGTGCGTATCTGTTTTCACACCTTTAATAAAATGATGAATTGTACCATCTTCATTAATCATAAATGTGGTGCGCTTGATGCCCATAAATTTATTGCCGTACAAATTTTTCTCGCCATACACACCGTATTTATCAATCGCTTTTCGGTTGGGATCTGCGAGTAAAGGAAAATTTAGCTTAAATTTTTGGACAAAATCTGTATGACTTTTTTCATCATCCATGCTAATGCCAAACACATTTATGTTATGTTTTTTCAACAGCTTAGCATTATCCCGAATGTTGCAGGCCTGCTTGGTACACCCTGGCGTATCATCTTTTGGGTAAAAATATAAGACTACTTTTTGTCCTGCATAATCTTTCAAAGC
Source organism: Chitinophagales bacterium (assembly GCA_038258625.1). Classification (GTDB taxonomy): domain Bacteria; phylum Bacteroidota; class Bacteroidia; order Chitinophagales; family Chitinophagaceae; genus JAGNRR01. Next base: position 2,815 of record JBBSPP010000285.1, on the reverse strand, counting down.
AACCGATTCGCCATCTTGATTTTTTAGTGTAAAAAGTGGTGCTTTATCGCCTTTTTTTAGTTCGCTCATGTGTTTGTTTTTGCGAAGGTCGGTATTTTTTAACCGCAAAGGCGCACAGTGCGCAAAGTTTTATGCTGTTTCTTTTAGCCTTTTTTACGCCTTTGCTTTGTTCTCTTTTTAGCGCGTCAATGTAATCTTTTTCACAGCCACATTTCCATTACCATCCACAGCTTTTATAGTCACCGTATGTTGCCCTGTTGGAAAATGCTCGTCAACCAAATAGGTGTAATTATTCTTGCGGCGCGAGCAGCGCAACCAATTGCCATCAACTTCCATTCGCACCTCTTTTAGTTCGCTAATTTCATCCTCGGCGCCAAAACTTAGGCGGCTACCTTTGCTCACCTTTTCACCATTTTTGAAGTATGGAATTATAGCTGGCGGCGTATTGTCAATTACAATTTCGTAGTTGCCAAACTTTCGCACAGACGCAATTACCCAACCATTTTTAAACGTTGCTGCTTGTCCTTCAGCATCTTTCATATCTTCCTCGGGCGAATACATTACCGCAACTTTTGTCTGCAAATTTTGTGGAATTGCTTGTTTTGGTTTTAGTTTCAAATCAAAAAAATCATGCACTGGCACAGCCGTATTATGGACATGATACATGTGGGAGTATGGTTTTTCGCTAGAAGAAATAGTACCAGAAAAACAAACATTATCATACAGCAAATTGGGGCTTAATTCAAAAGCGATTTTTCCATTATCAAATTTATTAGTCGCTCCTTGTTTCAATAAATTTTGACAAGTTGTTGCACCATTTTTTTGAGCAACACCTTGCACCTGAAAACGTACATCTTTAAAATTTCCTTTTATGTCATACACGCGAATTATAAATTTATGTACTTGCCCATCGCTTACATCCACCACGCCATTTTCTTTGCTTCCCTTTATATAAACAGCCAATTGATCATTGGGCAATTTATGGCAAAGCTGGAACCACGAGCCGCTGCCCATTTTTGTTTTATAATCGCCAATGGCATTCATGTAGCGGGTTTCGTTGTAGCCAATATTATTTAGTTGCCAGCCAAATTGCACCACACCATCTACAATTAATTTCATACGAAAAATGCCCAAGCGCAATGAATTTTCCATATAGTCATTTGCCTGAATGCCAAAATATACTTTATCAGAATTTACGTTTATGAGCTCGGTGGTTGGCACATCATAGTTTCCTTTTTTCGTAGCACTATAAATTTTTGGCTCTTGATGATAAATACTTTTGTTGGCATCATACACCGAAATGCGGCTGATAATTGGTTTTTTATCATCAGCTAGTTTTGGGTAAAAAAGCAACCCGTTCAAGGTTTTATCTGTTTTGGTATCACGAATTTCCATGTGCAAATGCGGCGCGTGGCTGCTGCCCGTATTGCCGCTTTTGGCTATGAAAGTTCCTTTTTTTATAGGGAATAAATGTGGCGGAAATTGTAATTCTACCGCCCAACTTTCTTGCTTATATTGTTTGCTTTCAATATATTTTTCAATGCGTTTGGCAAATCGATTACAATGCGCATATACCGATGTAAACCCGCCGGGATGGGTAACGAAAATACAATTGCCAAAACCTGTATGGCTAATACTGACGCGGCTTACATAGCCAGCGCCTATGGAATGCAAATCCATATTTTCTTGCTGATCTGTACGCACATCCAGCCCGGAGTGAAAATGATTGGGGCGACACTCGCCAAAATTTCCTGCCAGCGAAATAGGAATTTTTACAGGGCTACCAAAGTTAGCTTTGGCGTAGGCCGGATTAATTTTTGGGAAAAAAGGCGACTGTTTTTTTTGAGCAAAAACGACAACAGCACGGAGAAAAAACAGTAAACAAAAAATGCTTTTTTTCATTGCGAACAAACCTAATTTTCAGCAGTTGGAATGGCCTCTTCGTCTATCAACGGATTTTCTATAACTACTTCATCATTATTTAATAAAGCTTCATCACTTGGTTGCGCCAAATGTTCGTTATTTAAAAATCGTCGTTGAAAAAGCAAAATAGAAACTACCCCAACAAAAATAGACGCATCGGCAATATTAAAAACAGGGCGAAAAAACTCAAACGTATCGCCTCCAATAATAGGTAGCCAATCTGGCCAGCGCACTACGAAAAGCGGGAAGTAAAGCATATCCACCACTTTGCCATAAAATACATTTCCATAACCTTGGCCCCACGGCACCATTTGCGCTACCGCATTGCTGTGATAACTGCTCGTGGTAAAAATTTTGGCGTATAAAATACTATCTATCAAATTGCCCAGAGCACCTGCCAAAATCAAGCCCGAGCAAACCAGTAATGCATTGGGATAGCCTTTACCCACCAATTTATTTTTTATAAAAAAGAAACCCCAAATTACTGCCGCCAATCTAAACAGGCTGAGTGCTAATTTGCCCCACAAATCGCCAAATTTCATGCCGAATGCCATACCAGAATTTTCGATAAAATGCAACCTGAACCATGTGCCAATTACATTTACTTCTTCGCCCAGTTGGAAGTTTAGTTTGATATAAAATTTGAGCCCCTGGTCGAGAAGGAGTATGAGGAGCACAATGATGAGGACGTGTTTTATTTTCAAGGAAAACGATTTTTAATAATCGCCAAAAGTAACCCTAGCACTTCAAAAGGTATGTTACAAAGTGTTGAAAATAATCTGGCCGTTTTCGTAGCGCATTTTCTTCAGCGGTGTATCGAGCAGCAGGGCACCGTCTAGGTCGTTGTAATCTGTAAGGCCTCCCAGTTGCGCGGCGGGGTAAATGCCAGTTT
>JBBSPP010000284.1:0-4538 GCA_038258625.1 Chitinophagales bacterium | reverse complement strand
CTCTTCTTCATACTTTTTCTTTTGTCGCCATGCGTATTATATAGGTGCGCATATTTTATTTCGGCCTTGGTCCAGCGGTCGTAGTTCATTAATATGAGCGCATGATCTTTTCCGCGCTCATTCAATACTGAGATTTGCATGGTCGTTTCCATACTATACTCCTTTTCAGATATTATTCTTAGCACCGCCTCCTCACTTCGTATTACCGCGTTAGCATTTTTGGTCAAACTATCGGGTATTTCGTTAATCTTTATTTGTGCCTGCGCACTACAGTTTACAAAAAATGCAACCCACAATAATGTAAAAATTTTTGCTTGCATATTATTTTTTTGAAAGTACGATAATCTCTTCCTCCAGTGCTTTTATGTAACTATAAAACTGTTTGAGTTCGTCAAATTCATTGTACGAAAATAAAGCTCGGTTCAACCTAAATATGGTGCTGATTGTCAGTTTGTCATCGTCGGCCTCCACAATATATGTGTAACTTCCCTTGCCATCCGTCAGTGCAATCTCTTTTGAGTTTGGTGTTTCTATTAGTTTGTAACCCACCGGTATTATCAGTTCGGTGGTTTGAATATCATATTTTGTGTACGGGAATTCAATGGGCAATTCACGTTTGGCAGGTTTAAAGGTTTCATCAGAAAACAGCGGTTGGGTAGCCAAGGTTACATAAATTTTATCAGCCATCATATTTAAATCTGTACTGCATTTTATATTCAAGGTGGTCAAAAAAGTATCAGCGGGATTTTTTTCTATCGTCAATTCATCCAGTTTAAAAGCCGAATTCATTTGCTTACTAATTTCTTTTTTTATGGCATCTGCGCCTTGGTCATGCAATAATTTTTTAAACCCCCGAGAATTATAAAAACCTGATTCCTCTGTTTGCGTACAGGTCAGTTTGTTGTTTTTATTGTCTATCACAAATACCGAGTTTGTTTGGCTCATTTCGCCAATCGAATCTGGCGAAAGATTGATGGCGCGATGCTCTTCATAAATTACATGGGCGTAACCATTATAACAATCCAGCGGCAGGGTGTTGAATTTCAAATCTTTTGCTGTAGCATCAAGCACATTATCTATGCCATTCATCCGTGCATAGCATGCGGTGTAATTTAGCCTACTCATTACGGGTACGTCCAGTACTGGTTTGCCCAATCCTCGTGGATTGATTAACAGCGGATAAGCGGCTATACCGTTGGCACGCAAACAGCTAACCAAAAAAAGATTTATATCCTCACGAGAACCTTTCTTTTTATCATTTATTATGTGTGGCAATTGCTGCGGTTGCATGGATCTATTCTCCACCACTTTATAGTTCTGCTGTACGTAATAATATATTCTTTCTGCTAATTCTTCTTTTGATTCGCCTTCTTTTTTAGATACAATTTTTCCTAAAAATGCATGTTTTTTAATGAAAGGTTTATACCATTCCAAATTTGAATTCCAATAGGTACATACTCTGTCCCAATCCATTTTTGTTCCGTCTGTTTCCAACTTTAGGCAGGGCGGATAGGGCTTTTCAAAAACCAATTTGCTATGATAATTTCGAGGGTCATAATTGAGGGTCTCGGTCGCTTTGGGCGGCAGGTTCAGTAGAATCCAGTTACTCTGTGTGCCTTTTTGTTTATTAGTATGAAAAGCTATAATTGTAGAAGGCATAATGTAGTAGGAGCCCAAATAATGTGTGTTGAAGCCATACGATGAAAAAAGGGTGGGGTAATCTTCTTGAAAATTCCAATCGGGCACATAGTACGGATATATCGATGAAACTTTGTACTCAATTTCTACAATGGACCCAACCCGAATATTTGGAATCGTCATTTTTACAACATCGGTAAAGTCATTTTCGTTGTCAAATCGATAATCGCTTTTACCCATTTCAGACCGTATTACTTTTCCATTTTCGGTATGATAACTAGCTGCCTGAAAGTAATCGACTTTTTGCCCGCCGTATAAATAAATTGATTCATTGGCAACTTTTTTACCCGCCTCGCTCAAAATTTTTATTCGTTTTTTTACTATCGTCCACACTAATCCACGCCTAGTCTCAATCACCTTTCCTGGGCTCTCTATCAAGTTAGTAGGGTCGCCGTAGGTTTCGCCCATTTTTGCAATCACCACAGCATCAGCCGTTGTATCAAAAGCGTATTTTGATAAATCAAAATCAGCTATCTCCACGGTGCCAAATTTGGTATTCGCAAGTTCTTCTTGCGCCGTGGCATTCTGAATAAAAAGGCCGCAGCAAAAAATTAATATTAAAAAGCGCATGAGGGAAAGAATATTTGTTATAAGAAAAATTGTTGGCGTTTTGCTGTCGGAGTGTTTTCCAACCAATGGCTAAAAATATGGTTATTCCTGCTATTAAAAAAAGCCACAACGTCTATTTTTTTTCGCCCATCCGCCCATTCGACACCTTTTTTATTTTATGGAACACATTTTGACTGCACTACTACTATATATGAAAAATTTACTTTTCCTACTAGTAGGCTTTCTTACCACACAGGCCACCGCCCAAACTTCGGTATATAAAATAAGCAAAGGCAACCGCGCCATTTACCTTGGCGGCACCGTCCACATTCTGCGCGCTAGCGATTATCCCTTGCCCGCCGCCTTTGAGCAAGCCTACCAAAAAAGCAACGTCATCACCTTCGAAACCGATACTAAAAATATGCAAGACCCAAGCGTGGCGCAAAAAATAATGGCCAAAGGAATGTACCAAGACGAGCAAAGCCTCCGCACCATCCTCGCCGATACTACCTATGAAAAACTTGCCGCCGCTTTTGAAAAATATAAGTTACCATTTGAAATGATGCAAAAAATGAAACCCGCCCTTGTAGTAACCACTCTCAGCGCTATAGCCATGCAGGCCAGCGGCATGACGGCCGAGGGCGTGGATATGTACTACACCAATAAGGCCGATGTAGATAAAAAAGAAATGCAACAGCTAGAAACCATCGACCTACAAATAGACCGCATCACCAGCATAGGCGAGGGCATGGAAAATGAATTTGTAAACTACTCGCTAGATGGATTGGCCGAAGGGCAGGGCGATTTAGAAGCCCTTATTGACAATTGGCGCACCGGTACCAGTGCCCAAATGGACCAAGAAATCATCACCATGAAAACCGATTACCCCGACATGTACACATCACTACTCGTAGAGCGCAATAATAATTGGATGCCCAAAATACTATCCTACCTCGAAAATGGTACCAAGGCATTTGTGCTAGTGGGGTCATTACATTTGCATGGTAGCGATGGGTTGTTGGCTTTATTAAAAAACCAAGGATACACCATAGCGCAACTTTAAAAAATACAATTATGAGTTATCAATATCCTGCCACCAATGAGTATCCGCCCTATTTCCAACAGTACATGTCACTGGTAAAAAGTAATACCGACATTATACTTCAGCTAAAAAACGAGCAGGATGTAATGATAGAATATATAAAAAGCCTACCCGAAGAAAAACTAAATTATGCCTACGAAAAAGGCAAGTGGACTATCAAAGAAGTGCTGCTCCACATTATTGATACGGAACGTATTTTTTGCTACCGCGCCCTAGCCATAGCCCGTGGCGAAAAAATATCGCTCCCCGGTTTTGATCAAGACGATTATGCCAAAACTTCACTAGCCCAAGAGCGCAGTCGCCAAAGTATTATTGAAGAATACAGCACCAACCGAGCCGCAACGATTGCTATGTTCAATGGTTTTGCCAATACGGTGCACACCAATATGGGTCTCGCCAATAATAACCAAATATCGGTGCGCACTATTCCCTTTATACTTGCGGGGCATGAGTTGCACCATAAAAAAGTGCTGAAAGAAAAGTATTAAGTTTGTGCAAATAATTGATTTTTTTGTATAAAATTTACACCATGAAAAAACAATTATTATTACCCATAGTCTTGCTTGGCTTTTTGACCGCATCAGCGCAACAAGCCGAGCGTAGTGTAGTTTCCAACGAAAACAGAAACTTTGAAATTTCAAAAGAAAGCACACCAGTTCCTTCGCGCATTAATAAACAAAATGCAAACTCTAAACTTAGAAATCATAGCCGCTGGTACGATATTGTAGAAGCAGTAGATAATTTTTATGGCGGGCTAGGTAGTGTTTACAGTGTTTATCACCCCAATATTTTATGGACAGACTCCACCATACTAGCGCCATTCAGCGGGAGTGCCGGTACCAATTACAGCAGTGTATGGATAAAATCTGTAGCCGCCTATTTTGACCCAGTTGACCCACGTTACAACCATCCGCTGTACTACCCAGGGCAAGATCAAATTACAAATACCAAAGCGTATAATGTAGATTCGTTATTTATCCCATTTATTTATACGCGCAACGCCGCAAAAAATAATATAGTAGATACCTTAATTGTATCCGTAATACAGGGCAACGGAAATGGTAATGGCAATGATTTGGATATTCGTTATTATGGCCCCACTAGCACCACCGCCATGAATCATAACACGGATACACTGCGCGTTTTGCACGGATTTATGAATATGAATTCTACATCAAACAATCAATAT
>JBBSPP010000283.1:0-4549 GCA_038258625.1 Chitinophagales bacterium | reverse complement strand
GGTATCCACGCTTAGATATTCAATCTCGGTCATTTCGCCAGTGCTTTTTAACTCGTGCAATTTTTGATAAATGCGTTGGGCTATATAACTCGGCTTATGATCCCAATTGGCGATCTCTATTTTTTCTTCGGGGCTCAGTTCGAGTTCATCAATTTTTACGCCAAGCCGCAGATGTTCTTTTAACGCAAAGCTAAAATTGGGTACCATTCGTTTAAAAAAAGCATGTACTTCAGGATTGCTTGTAGTGGTAGATATTTTAATAGAAATATTCCGCGAATTATTTACTAGCTCGCCCCATTTTTTTCGTCCTTCCCACCAACGGTCGTAGCCCGTATTGGTGCGAAAAACTAACAACAGCGAAAGCGCAAACCCAATGAGGGTATACACGCTGGTCAAATCTTTGAGAAATTTACCGTCGCCTTCTAACAAATAAAACTCCAGATAACAAATACCAAAAGTAAGTATGGCCAGAAAAACCATCTCGGGCCATAAGATTCGTAAAGTGTCGCTTTTATGAAAAGATAGGATATGTAAAAACCAATTTTTTGGGGTGTATTTAATCATTCGGCTAAATTAAGAATGATGGATTATGAATGTTGAATTATTAATGTTGGATTTTTAACTATCTCGGCGCGGAGGTCTTAATTATTGCAGTCAGAATTTTAATTATTGATTCTATTTCCTTGAGATAGTCCGAAACGTCAATTTTAGTCAAGGAACTTTGCTGTAACAATTGAAGCCAATATTTTGACTCTCGGGCTTCTTTGGCAGAGATGCTCAATTTGTGTACAAAGTCCGCCCTTGATTGAGCAGCTTCCGATTCTGCAACATTGGCGCCAATACTGGTGCCGCTGCGCAATAATTGTTTTGATACAACATATTCTCTTTCGGCCTGAAGTTTTTTGTATAACTCTATAGTATTCAATGCAAATTCAAAACTTTTGTCCTTTATTAAATTTTCTTTCATTCCCTAAAACTAATCAAAAATTTAAAATCAAGCATTCAAAATCAATAATCCAAAATCCCTTATCATTACCTTTACCGTCCGAATAAAAAATGCAGACGATTGCCAAAATAATATTTTGCCAATGTCAGCACAAGCGGGGCTGACTGGTTTTGACAGCATAGGTTCTTTGATTGTAAGCAGGTAGTGCGTTGTTTTATTGCACTTTAATCTCATAACTCAAAATTTGAAATGGCGAATCTAACTTCGCAATGGCTGCCTAATTATTAATTAGCAACCATATATGGATGAAAACCAACTGGTCGACGACTTGGCTTCATCTGAATCAACAAAATCGACGGCTAGCATAAACAGTGTTGCTATGCTTATGTGAAACTTGGCTACGGCTGGGTTCAGCAAATAAGGTGGTGTTAAGTATGTTTTCTACTTGTAGCCGCTCGAAAACCTGATTGAAAACTAAACTTGTAGAAAGCTTTCCGAGATTATGTTTGGACGCGGGTTCGACTCCCGCCAGCTCCACGGTTCATTGCGAGTCCCGATAACGATCGGGATTCGCAATGAATAATTCCTACCCTTTTTTCCACTAAAAAAATTTTAAGTATTCAATTGCCAAAATTTATATCCCTGAAACTAAAATTCAAACTTTAAAAACATGCCAACCATTCTCCCCGTAAAAGGAATTTCGCCCACCATACCCGATGATTGCTTTATAGCCCCAAACGCTACCATAGTGGGCGATGTAGTAATGGGTAGAGAATGTAGTGTGTGGTTTAACGCTGTACTACGTGGTGATGTAAACAGCATCCGTATGGGCAATAAAGTAAATATTCAGGACGGCGCGGTAGTACATTGTACATACCAAAAAACCAACGTTGTGTTGGGTAATAACGTATCTGTAGGGCATAATGCCTTGGTGCACGGCTGTACAATCGAAGATAACGTACTAATTGGCATGGGCGCCATAGTAATGGATAATGCTGTGGTAAAAAGCAATACCATTATTGCCGCCGGCGCGGTGGTATTGGAAAATACTATTTGCGATGGCAACAGTATTTATGCGGGTGTGCCTGCTAAAAAAGTAAAAGAAATTTCTAAAGAATTAAGCGAGGGGGAGATAAACAGAATAGCGAATAACTATGTAAAATATAGTTCGTGGTTTAAGTAAATTGCTTTAAAATTTCTGATCCATCGTAGCCAAAATGCTGAGGTAATTACTAAACCGTTCTTCGCTAATTTCTCCATCCACTACCGCTTCTTGTATCGCACAGTTTGGTTCATTCAGGTGCATGCAATTATTAAATTTACAGTTTTGTAATCGGTCGCGCATTTCGGGAAAATAGCCGCTTAGTTCTTCCTTTTCAATTTCAATGATGCCCAACTCGCGAATGCCGGGTGTGTCTATTAATTTACTCTCTTCATCAATATCAAACATTTCGGCAAAGGTGGTCGTGTGCATTCCCTTGCCGCTCCAATCGCTTACTTTTTTTACCATCAAATTTTTAGTGGGCAAAATTCTATTGATCAACGATGATTTTCCTACGCCCGAATGCCCGCTGACCAAGCTCGTTTTTTGAGCTAATGTTTTTTGAAGTGCTTCGATATTTTTTTCCTGCTCGGCGGAGACTAATAGAACTTTGTAGCCAATCGTTTCGTACAGTTTTTTTAGCTCTTCGTAGCGCGCCATTTCAGGCTCTTCGTAAATATCACTTTTATTAAAAACTATAATTGCTGGAATATGAAACGCTTCGCAACTCACCAAAAAACGGTCAATAAAACCACTTGACGTTTTCGGATTTTTGAGCGTAGCAATGAGCAAACTTTGATCCAAATTGGCCGATATAATATGTTTCAGATTTCTGTTTTGCGGCGATTGGCGCGCTACATAATTTTTGCGTTTTTCTATTTCGTAGATTGTGCCAAAATTTTCGATTTTATCTTCTATATCAAAATGAACAATATCGCCCACCGCAATTGGGTTGCTTGATCGAATGCTTTCGTCAAGTTTAAATTTTCCTTTCAATCGGCATTTCCAAAATTCGTTGTTCAAATTTTTCACCTCGTACCAACTGCCCGTGCTTCTATATACTATTCCTTCCAAGCTATTTTTTTGTGCGCCAAAGGTAGGGCAGAAAAGGGTTCAATGTTTTTCATAAAAAAAGTAGCGTCCATTTTTTCAAAAACTAAAATCAAAATTTTGATATAAAATTTGCATGGACTACCTTAACCCCAAAATTTAATATCATGGATGAAAATAAAAAGAGAGTAGCATTAGTAACGGGCGCAACAGGCGGATTAGGAACAGCGATGTGCAAAGAACTAGCCGATAAAGGATTGATTGTAGTGGCCAATTATCGCAACCAAGAAAAAGGAGAAACATGGCAAGCCGAAATGAAAGCCGAAGGCTACGACATTCACATGGCCAAAGGAGATGTGTGTGATTATGAATCGGTGGGCCAGATGATAAAAATTATTGAAGCAGAACATGGCGGCGTAGATGTGCTAGTAAATAATGCGGGCATCACGCGCGACGGCCGATTGGCAAAAATGAAATTGGAAGATTGGCAAGCGGTGATTGATACAAACCTCAACAGCGTTTTTAATTGTACGCGCCAAGTAATAGAAGGTATGATAGAGCGACAATTTGGGCGCATCATAAATATATCTTCGGTGAATGGGCAGCGCGGGCAGTTTGGACAAACAAATTACTCCGCAGCCAAAGCAGGAATGCATGGCTTTACCAAAACACTTGCAATGGAAGTGGCAAAATATGGTGTGACGGTGAATACAATTTCGCCCGGCTACATTGGCACGGATATGGTAATGGCGGTTCCCGAAAAAGTTCGCGACCAAATTGTAGCACAAATACCAATGGGCCGATTGGGCGGTACGCACGAGGTGGCGCATTTAGTAGCATTTTTAGCTAGTGGCAAAACGAGTTTTATCACCGGTGCTAATCATAGCATCAACGGCGGGCAGCACGTTTATTAAAAATGATAATTTACTGAGAGGCGTGCGACTCTATCGACATTAGAGGAACTCTCTTGGGCTATTACTGTTTCGGTACTTAGAGAAAATTTTGATGAAAATTTATAACGAAGGCCAAAACCAAGATTGAAATTTGAATAGTCATTGAAATTCCTGGCCTCGGTAGTTTTGTAATCGCCTTGGCGATTGAATAATTTGTATTTTGCGAAAATAAATTCTGCATAGCGATCATAGAATATATATGGACTCAACTTCCTTTTCTTTAAAAATAAAAACTGACTACCTAAAGAAATAAATAATTCATTCGTACACGATTCTCTGTATATAGATGGAGGTGTTGTAAAAGAATAGTAATTTGTAAATTGGGAACGAACGTATTGGAACGAAGCTCGTATCATTATATTTCTATAGATAGGAGTAGCGTAATAAATTTTGGGAAAAGGTATTGTATTATTATGTGCGCTGATTAAAGGACGTGTATTTTTAGGGTGTGCAACAACAAATGGGAATTGAAACTCTTTATACGATTGTCCGCCTATACCTACCGATGGGTCTTCAATAAATTTAAAAAAACTAATTCCAATCTCATTATTATAATCC
>JBBSPP010000282.1:0-4566 GCA_038258625.1 Chitinophagales bacterium | reverse complement strand
GTTTACGATAAGGGAATTACTGGCAACGTTACCTTTTTCCCTAATCCTACCCACGATAACCTAAATGTGAAAGTGGAGATGGATAACAAAGCACTCATAGATGTAAAAGTAATGACAGTTGATGGTAGAGTTGTACAAGGCACAACTGCATGGGGTGAAAAAGGCACAAACACTTTGAAGCTTGATTTTAGTAAACTAGCCATCGGTGTTTATGAAGTAAGCATTTTTAAAAATAATAGAGTAATACATTCAGGTAAGGTTAGTAAAAATTAAAACTTTTTAAGCTAAAAATAAAATTGTCCTCGCCGTTACTAGGCGGGGATTTTTTTTGCGCCTAATTTATTTTGTAGGTAGTTGTGTCCCCCAAAAAAATAGTTTCTATATTTATATAACCATACCATGCAAATAAAAGAACTTGCCATAGTAGATGACAATCATTTTCTAATAAAATCAATTAAAGAGAAATTATCTTTTTTTGAGGATATAAAAATAAAATTGACTGCTAGCAACGGGCAAAACTTATTGGATAATATAAATGATCATGCTCACTTAGATGTGATTCTAATGGATGTAGAAATGCCCGTGATGAATGGTATAGAAGCTACGGCGGCAGTAAAAATAAAATTTCCGCATATTAAAATAATTATGCTTACCACCTTTGATAATGACGAGCATATTTTTAATGCTATAAAAGCAGGTGCTGATGGCTATTTACTCAAAGATGTAAACGCGCAAGAACTATATGCTGGCATACAAGATACTGTAAATGGCGGCGCGGCTATGAACCCTTCCATTGCGCTCAAAACACTAAAACTATTGCGCAATCCAATTGATTTTGATAAGCAAGAAGACAACCTAAAAATTAATTTAACGGCAAGAGAAGTAGAGGTGTTAGAGCAGTTAAGCAAGGGGCTGAGCTACACTACCATTGCCGAAAATATTTTTTTGGCACCATCAACCGTGCGCAAACATATTGAGCATATTTACGCAAAACTGCAAGTGCACTCCAAGTTAGAAGCTGTGCAAAAAGCAAAAAGAAATAATTTAATCTAACTGCCAGCAATTCGATTTATGAAAAAAATAATTCTAGTGGTTTTAATTTGGTGCACCAACCTTGTTTGTTACGCACAAACAAATAATATTGACACCTTGCTTCAAAAAATAAAGATTGAAAAAGATGACTCCACCAAAATTGCACTCTATCATCAATTAGCGTTTAAATATATTTTTAACGACAAAGAAAAAGCAATTGAAACACTGAACGCTGCTGAAAAAATAGCTAAGAAAAAAGGGCAGGAATATGGATACAATTCGTTTTTGAATGTAAAAGCAATTTACTATGATATAAATGGAATGGCAGATTCCGCGAAATATTTTTTCGAAAAATCGCTACAGTACAGCCGCAGTAATAAATTCAAAGTGCATGAAGAGCACACGTTAAATAACCTAGGTATGTATGCATGGAATAAGGGCGATTATGATGCGGCGCTCACGTATTATTTTGCGTCTTTAAAACTGGCCGAAGCAGAAAGGGGAGATGATACGTATAAACGAAAAGATGCGTCTTATAATAATATCGGCTTGGTATATCAAGATATGGAACTTTACCAAAAGGCAATACCTTATCATTTTAAAGCACTAAAAATTAGAATAGAAAATGACAACAATTTGGGGCAAGCATCATCCTACAATAATTTGGGTATATGCTACAATGCATTGATGAATTATGATAGTGCGCAGTATTTTTTTGAGCAAGGAATCAAGGCGGCTAAAACTACAAAAGATGTTATAGGTTATTACAAAAACACACAGGGCTTAGCCGATATTTTTGCACAAAAAAACAATTATCAAGAGGCGCTAAAGCTGTACATGGAATCATACAACCGGCCAGGCAATGAACCCATAAACCATCAAGATAAAGTGCATATTACAAGCGGAATAGCAGGTATAAACCTACGCTTAAAAAATTACCAGCAAGCAATAAAGTATGGCGAAATATGTGTGGCAGAAATGAATAGTGACACCACCACAAATTATAAACAAACTGATGTTTTTGAAATACTAGCCACGGCTTATTACGCAATCGGTGATGTAGAAAAAGGTGCTTTATATAATCGAAAATTTTATATGGCTACTACCAAAAAATTTACAGCCTCGGCCGCAGCATCATTGCAAGAATTAGAGACCAAATACGAAACACAGAAAAAAGAATTGGCATTGCAAAAGTCGACGGCGGCACTTCGAAAAAAAAATACAATTATATATTCAGCTTTGGGATTGGCCATTTTGCTGGGCCTAATTGGCTATTTGGTTTATAAGCAACAGCGTATAAAAAATGAACAACTGGTAAAAGAAAACAATCTGAAACAAGCACTTACAAAAATTGAAAATCAAAATAATCTTCAGACCCAACGGTTAGAAATCTCTAATGATTTGCATGATAACATCGGCTCGCAACTTACGTTCATTATTTCTTCGCTGGATAATCTCAAATATTTTGAGTTTGAAAAAGACCCGCTCTATGCCAAGGTGGATATGATAGGTGGTTTTACAAAAAATACCATCACCGATTTGCGAGATACTATTTGGGCAATGAATAAAGAAAAAATTACGTTTGAAGACCTGAAAACAAGAACCACAAATTTTATAGAGGCCGCCAAAGCGTCACTTCGAGGGATAGATTTCATATTTAATTATCCTACAGATAGTACGGAAGTGGTGCTTAGTTCAAAGTTGGGAATTGATGTGTATCGTATAATTCAGGAAGCCGTGAATAATGCTATTAAACATGCTAGTGCTACAAAAGTTGTGGTAAACTTTGAGCAAACAAATGATGGTATCGAAGTTTCAATTTCGGATAATGGCGTGGGTTTTGATACATCAAAAACCATACCCGGCAACGGATTATTGTCTATGAAAAAACGTGCTGAGATAATTCCGGCCAAGTTGGAAGTTGTACAATTGTCACCAGGTACAAAAGTTGTTTTAACATTCAGGGAGGTATAAAATAGGTCAGTTGCCTTATTTGTGGCGAGCGGTTTTTCATTCACCTTTGCACTACGACGAGCAAAAATAATTTTTGCATTTCGTTACTCACTCCTTACAATGATGTACACCGTAATATTTTTTTTAATAGTTGCAGTTGGCTGTTTTTGGTATCAAAAAATACAGCTAAAAATGAGCGTTAGAAAACATGATATGATGGTACAAAATATGGAGGCAAGAATAAAAAAAGCGAAAAATCTAAATGAAATTCTTACCAACTCTGCTGATCATTTTCAGCATCATGAAATTCAATTTAAATTATCAGTGCTCAATCAACAAGTAGATTTTTTGAAGCAATTTTCTCAATTGTAGGGCAGCTAATTTTAGTTCAAAATGATGCGCCAC
The DNA here is from genome assembly GCA_038258625.1 of Chitinophagales bacterium. Taxonomy (GTDB): domain Bacteria; phylum Bacteroidota; class Bacteroidia; order Chitinophagales; family Chitinophagaceae; genus JAGNRR01. The sequence continues at coordinate 1,176 of JBBSPP010000282.1, read as the reverse complement.
CTGACTTTTAATGTTTGCCAAAAACAGTTTTAATTTTTTACAACAGTGCTTTGCTTTTTTTTAAAATGTTCTCCATAATAAAATGAGTTGGAGAAAACGTTTCATTTTTAATTTTAAAAAAGTATTCTTCACTCTAAAATTTCCCTATTTAAGTGTTAATTTTATATTGCTAATAATTTTGAGCTTTGAAACACTTTTATTGCTGTGTTTTTTATTGAATAATTATGGCTTCTTTTTTTAAATAATTTTTATGAAAAATATTGTACAATTTCTTCTACTGGTTTTATTGAATTTTGGTGTGGTTGCGGTTGCAAATGCTCAGGCAATACCCCAATTTTTTAATAAAAATACTAGTGCCGGTGCCAACAGCTGGCCGCTCAATGCTTCTTCAAACATAAACAATAAATGCCAGTGGATTTATCCGCCAAATGTCTTTTCAAGTTTGGGTAATAGCTTGGGCGTGCCTGCTTATAGCGGGTTAATTACTGATGTTTATTTTCGGGTGTCTGGGCACAATGCATCAGCTGTTTACGATATTAGTTTGTCACTTGGTCAAAATGTGGGAACCATACCAGTTTTTGCTAATGGAACTTACATTACTGGTTTGACTCAGGTTTTTACTAATCCAAGTTATTCTTTAACCGTAATATCTCCCGGAACTAATTGGCATAGAATAACTTTGCCTACTCCAATATTATACAATCCATCTGTCTCATTGGTTTTTGAAATGTACCAAACAGGCACGGGCGGAGGTAATACTTTGGAGCAGGATGCACTTCCATTTGGGACACGGATTTACGGACCACAAATAGGTCCGGCTGGTACATTAAATCAAGGACTTGTCGATTTTGGTTTTAATTTAATTCCTAATGTGGCTTGTGTAGGGATGCCCACAGGCGGCACTACAACGGGTCCAATCAATCCTTGCCCTGGGGTGAATGCTACTTATTTTCTTACTGGTTCTACCTTAGCAAGTGGCTTGTCTTATCAATGGATTCGCTCGGCGGTGGGCTGTAATGGCCCATGGACACCCATGTTGAACGATACTTTTTCCTCAATGACTACTCAGCCACCCTTAAATACAACCACATACTATCGATGTGTAGTTACTTGTTCAAACACAACTTTATTTGACACCTCGAGTTGCTTGGCGGTGACTCCCCAAACATGGACACC
>JBBSPP010000281.1:0-4579 GCA_038258625.1 Chitinophagales bacterium | reverse complement strand
TATTTTTTTGCTTGGTTTTTCTGAGCGCTTTTTTTGAAAAGAATATTGCCTTTTAGTAACAATATATTGCAACTTACTAATATATTAATGACACCCTTAGACGCATTAATGCCTTTCTAAGTGACATTAATACCTTTCTAAGTGACCTTAATGCCTTTCTTAGACGACTTAATGCCTTTCTTAGACACCTTAATGCCTTTCTTAGACGCCTTAATGCCTTTCTTAGACGCATTAATGGTGTTCTTAGACACCTTAATGGCGTTCTTAGACGCATTAATGGAATTTTTAGACGCAAGAATGCAAGCTTGGTACTGATTAATATGGCTATTTTGCACAAGAATGTAGCAAAAATCCTAGATTTTTAAATTATTCTAGTGTTTTTTGCTTGCAGAAGTCGTTCTTCTATTTTTAACCGAAAGAGAAATATGGCGGTGAGAGTCAATAATGTATTATCGATACTTTTGACTTAGGGAATAGCACAAGTTAATAAACCTCCCGATTATAATTGGCCGGGCTGGTGTACCCTTTTTCGTGGGCATAAATGTTTGGATGAAAAATTATTTGGAGACCTAGGCTGGCCATTATGCCGTTTTTTAATTGTGGACGGTCAAACTGTTGAGTAATATTTTCTCCATTGTTTGAAGATGTAATGGTAAGCAACTCAGTGTTTTTATTACTCAAACTATGACCTAGGGTGTTCATACTATAGGCTGTGCTGGCACAAAATTTTATGCTTTTGGATAGCCTTGTACTTAGGCAAGCGCCTGGGCTGACGGCCAAAGCGTAGGTGAGATAGTTGTTGGCGGTCAGAATTTCGTTGTACGTATTCGCTTTGCCTACCAAAAAATAAGTTGACTCTGGTCGTACACTTAAATGATTGAGCGCGAGGCGCACAAAAGGCTCGAAGGTAAGATCTTGGCTCAGGGGTATTTTGTAATACGATTGAATGTAGGGCGAGTAAAAGATTATTTTATCATTGGTATTCAACCCTTTGGCGGGTACTGCATTCATACTATCGCCGGCTCTAAATTGTGCAAGATTGGCTACGGAACTCAGCACATTGCTATAGTTGCCCATTATGGCTAGGCCGCTTTCTATGGTAATGGCTTTGGTGATATGAAACTGAAAACCGAAGTTGACACCCTTTGCAAAAAAACGCATGGGCGGCGTGAGTACTGGGTGATTTTTAAGCCCAATTTGTTGGGCCATGAAACCACCCGTAATGCCTACGCGCTGTGGATACCGGTAGCGTGTGCGTTTTTTAAAATCGTTGTACTCTCTTGCCAACGCGCGCAATTGATCTCGGTCTCTGGCTATTTTGTATTGTTTGATTCGCTCTTCGTACCGGAGCGCTTCTACACGGTTTGAGTCGAGGTCGGCGCGTTGGGCGGAGGCGCTTGCAACGATGAGTAGCAATATTGCAGCGAGAGAATATTTTTTTAGTATCATTATTTTTTAATAAAAATTGCAGGAAGTGTGGCCTCGAATGGTTGCTCAAAATGCTCGTAAAAAAACTGGACTTTGAGGTGGAGCGGCATGCCATTATCAGGCGGTGTTTTGAAACGAAATGTGTAATTACTGGCTAGGGCGGCGTCATAAAAAATGCCATTTTCATAAACATCAAACAACTCAGTGAGTGATGTGCCGCTAGGATAAGCTGCGCTATAATCTTCGGTGGCGGTGATAATTATTTTTTCAACCTTGGTGAGTGCGTAATATTCATCGTAGCAACTGGTGGCATAGGCGGCAGAGAGCCACGGATTTTGATTACTGCATTGTGCGTTGTAGATAATTGGGTTTACAATTAAAGCTACGGAATCGTACGCCACAGTATCGCCCGCCAACATTGTAGTGCCGCTATTTTTTTGATAAAAAGCCTCAATCGTGCTAACCGATTGGCAAATGCGCCCTCCGCAGCAGCCCTGTAGAAGATACATGCCATGCAATACAATATAAATACCGAGGTAAGAAATTACTTTTTTCATTGGGTAAAAGTGACGAATTTTTTTGAACGAATGTTAGTGAAAAAAGAAAAATAAAAAATGTCTGCTTCCTCTTGACAAACTTAGATGTTAGCAATCCGTTTTATCCTTCAATATTTACTCTTTTTGACAGCGAAACCCTAAATTTGCCGCCCTAATCGAACAATGAGTATGTATCATCAGATAATTGATAAAAAGAAAAAGATTGCCGTAATTGGCCTTGGCTATGTGGGATTGCCCATTGCGTTGGAGCTATCAAGAAAAGCCGATGTGATTGGATTCGACATTAGTGCCGAGCGCATCGATATGATGAAAAACAACATTGACCCAAGCAATGAATTGGATAGCAAGGCATTTGATGGTTGTTCAATTGAGTTTACGGCTGATTTGGATGATTTGAAAGCTGCATCTTTTTACATAGTGGCCGTGCCTACGCCGGTTGATAATCATAATGTGCCCAACTTGAATCCGGTTTTGAGCGCATCGCGCACGGTGGGGCAGGTGATTTCTAAAGGTGATTATGTGGTGTTTGAATCAACGGTTTATCCGGGTTGTACTGAGGAAGATTGTTTGCCCGTGATTGAAGAATTGTCGGGCTTAAAAAATATTGAAGATTTTAAATCCGGCTACAGTCCTGAACGGATTAATCCCGGCGATACGCAACACACGCTTACAAATGTGGTAAAAGTTGTGTCTGGCTGTGATGATGAATCGCTCGATAATATTGCCAAGGTGTACGAACTTGTGGTAACGGCAGGTGTACACCGCGCGTCATCTATCAAGGTAGCCGAGGCTAGTAAAATTATCGAAAATACCCAGCGCGATTTGAATATAGCGCTGATGAATGAGCTTAGTATTATTTTTAATAAATTAAACATCAACACCTTTGAAGTGTTAGAAGCTGCGGGTACAAAATGGAATTTCTTAAAGTTTTTCCCTGGCTTGGTGGGCGGCCATTGCATAGGTGTGGATCCTTATTACCTTACTTACAAAAGCGAGCAGCTAGGTTACAAATCAAAAGTGATTCTTGCCGGCCGCACAATTAATGATGAAATGCCTGCTTATGTAGCCAAAAAAGTAGTGCAAGCTATTATCAAAAATGGATACAATCTTTCCGAGTCAAAAATATTGGTAATGGGTACTACGTTCAAAGAAGATGTATCGGACATTCGAAATTCTAAGGTGGCAGATTTGATAAAAGAGTTGGAAGGTTATCAGATAAAAGTAGAAGCTGTAGATCCACACGCTAGCAGCAAGGAAATGAAACACGAGTACGGCATAGAATTAGCCGAAAAGATTGATAGCAATTACCAAGCCGTAATTGTAGCCGTAAATCATAAAGAGTATGCCAACCAAGAAGTTGCTTATTTCAAAAGTATTTTATCAAAAAATGGGTTGCTTGTGGACATAAAAGGTATCTACCGAAATGCCGAGAAAGGCGATATGAAGTATTGGAGTCTTTAGTTGTAAGTCTTTAGTCGTAAGTCATAAGTACTTTTACTTACGACTTACTACTTGGAAACCGCCACCGTATCATACACAAATACATCTTCATTTTCTTTTTTCATGAAGTAGCGCTCGCGAGATTGTTTTTCTATTTCGGCGGGGTTCGTTTTTAGTTCTTCGCGTTCTTTTTCGATGCGGGCTATTTCGTCTTCGAGGAAGGATATTTTTTCTTCTAATTTATTCAGTTCTTGGCGCTTGCTTACAATGGTAAAAATATCATACTGCGCAAAAAAGAGTATCCACGACAGCAAGAAAGCAATCACAAAGTATAGCTTATATTTTTTAAGAAAGTTGATGAATGCCATGGAATAATTACTTACCGAAGGTGAGGTTTTTACCCAAGTAAACCGCCTGTGCGCCTAGCTCCTCCTCTATTCGTAATAGCTGATTGTACTTGGCCATTCTATCCGATCGCGATGCAGATCCTGTTTTGATTTGCCCACAGTTCAGCGCCACGGCTAGGTCGGCAATGGTGGTATCTTCGGTTTCGCCGCTGCGGTGGCTCATTATTGTATTGTAGCCGTTGAACTGCGCCATGGTTACCGCGTCAATCGTTTCGCTGAGGGTGCCTATTTGGTTCACTTTAACCAACAGTGCATTGGCTATTTTTTTATCAATTCCCTGCTTCAGTCTTTTTACATTAGTCACAAAAAGGTCGTCGCCCACTAGCTGACATTTATCGCCCACGGCTTCGGTGAGCATTTCCCAGCCGTTCCAATCGTCCTCGTCCAAGCCATCTTCGATAGAGGCGATAGGATATTGGCGCACCCAATCTTGCCAAAATTTTACCAATTGCTCGCTCGTCATTTTTTCGCCGCTCGATTTATGAAACACATATTTCTTGCTTTTTTTGTCATAAAGCTCGCTGTTAGCCGCATCCATGGCAATCATAATTTGCGATTTGGTTTTATAACCCGCTTTACTAATTGCTTCGAGCACCGTTTCAATAGCCTCATCATTGCTTTGGATATTGGGCGCAAAACCACCCTCATCGCCCACATTGGTTGAGTATCCTTTTTTCTTCAAAACATCTTTGAGAGCATGAAAAATTTCGGTGCCCCAACGCAATCCATCGCTGAAAGATGACGCGC
>JBBSPP010000280.1:0-4587 GCA_038258625.1 Chitinophagales bacterium | reverse complement strand
AAAGTATTTTTGGAAGAGTTAGGAAAAACCATGACGGCTGCTGATATTACTATTACCGCTAGCAATGCCAACTTCCCAAATGTGGATTTTGAATCAAACAGCACAGAAAATCATCCGGCTACGCCAACAAGCACAAGCTCTATTCAAAAAGAATTGAATAGCTACAGCCTGAAAACCAATCCTGTAAACGCACAATTTGAAATTATGGGTCTTACCGGTAACGAAACTGTGAAGGTGTTAGACTTGAACGGCAAAGTGATAAAAACGTTTTCAGCACAAAATAGTTTTAACGTGGCTGATTTAAGTGCAGGTATTTACCTTTTAAATATCCAAAATAACGGACTATTTAAAAATATGAAACTTGTCATAGCTAAATAATATTCATTTTACTACTTATGAAAAACCTTGATTTTATTCACAAAGTCAAGGTTTTTCATATTTTTACTAACGAATGGAGTTTGAGCTACGTTACTATAAAGTACTGCGCCATCAAATTTAGAAAGAGAGAGATTGATAGAAGAAGCAATAATACAAGGCTGTAAGGATAAGGATCGAAAATCCCAACGGGCGTTCTATGAGTTTTGCTACCCAATATTGGCAAGAGTTGGCCACCGGTACGCTAAGAATGATGATGAAATACAAGAAATAATTAATGAATCTTTTATGCGATTGATTAAAAAAATAGACCGATTCAGCACCCTCACCATGAGTGCCGAGGCCTACATCTGGCGGGCCGGCATTAATACTGCTATTGATCTTTTTAGAAAATCAAAAAACTATAAAGAAATGATACAAGTACACGCCAATATGCCCGTAGATTGGAAAGAAAATGAAGGAGCAACTGACGACCTAAACAGCAATATGGACGCCAAAGAAATATTGCAAGTAATGGCTACCCTGCCCGAACCAACCAAAACAATTTTAAATCTTTTTGCCATTGATGGTTATAACCACAAAGAAATTGGCGAAATGCTAAATATAAAAGAAACCCTCTCGCGCTGGCATCTACACAAAGCGCGAAAGATGATGAAAACAATATTGACACCAGTAAAAATGAACCAACAATATGCAAAATAACAGAGAACAAATTGATGATTTTCTTCGAGGCAAATTGCAGGATGTGCAGTTTCCGATAGATGAAAATCATTGGGCCGACGCAGAACGCCGGCTTGATGAAGACGATGATAAGAAAAAACCATTTTGGTTTTTGTTCTTAGCTGTGGTTTTACTTGTAGGTGCGGGCATTACTGCGCTTACTCAAATAGGTGACCGTAATAAAAATGTGGCGGTGAACGAAGTAAGCAAATCGCAACCAACGACTACTCAAAATAATACTGCTGCAAAAAATACATCCGCAACGCAAGCAGAAAATAATACCGCTACTCAAGATGATAATGTACCCGAAGAAACCATCCCTTCTATAAATTCAACTTCCGATAATAATAACGAACAGACAAAAACCGAAAACGAGATTACAAAAAATACAGCCTCAGAAAATACAGCATCTCGCACTGCTGCTTTTAAACAAAAAACAAAAACGGAAGAAAAAAATATTGTGGTTCAAAGCACGACGAATGGTGAGAAAAACATAATGGCAGCAAACATTGCAACGGAAAAGCGGTTGGAGAAAAAAACCTTGGCAAGAAATAAAAGTAAAAAAACAACAGATGAAACGAGTGTGGCAATTACAAATCATAGCGCCAAACCCGAAATTAATAATACGACTGTCGCTTCCGCAGTTGCCCTTTCCCAAAAAGATAAAACACTCGCTAAAAATAAAACTACAGAAAACACAGCATCAGCAAAAAATGCTACCATAAAAGATATTGACAAAACCACTACCCAAACCCCCACAACAGATAATGGTATGGCAATGCTCGGTAACACGCGCGTATATAAAACACCAGAAGATTACCAACGGCTGAACCCCCGCTATATAGCTAGCCTGGCCAATTATAATTATACCGAAACCTCCATTGCACTAGATAAGCCTACGAGCGATTCAATTCGTCAGGAAGTGGAAAAATTGCAAACTGCAAAAGCAGCAAAAAAGAAAGAGCGCGACCTAAAAATTTATGAGCAGGGACCTTCTACATTCTTTTTGGTAGCAGGTGCCGCGGCGGCAAAAGGCTATAAAGGCAACCAAACAAAAAGCCCCGCATGGGGCCTTAGCCCCAGTTTAGGCCTTGGCTATGAAGCAACTTTTTCAGACAGAATGAGCATGTACCTTTCAGTTTATATGAGTTACATCAGCCATTTGAATATTAAAGAAACAGGTGCTAGCGTTACCTACAGTTTTGATAAAGATTCTACCCTACTCAGCGTGACCCGCAAAAATTTAGTACAAATGCACATTCCCTTGCAACTTTCTTACAAATTATTACCCCGCCTTTCTATGACGGGCGGCTTAGGTATCAACCTTGGCCTAAATACAATTAGCCTGTACGAAGATGCAAAACAACATACTGCGCAGAGCAAGTTTGGCTATACAGATGGGCTACGCTTCATGGATATTAATGCCAATTTTGGGTATGACTACAACGTTACCAAACGTCTAACACTAGGTATTTTTTACCAACAAGGATTTTTGGACATGACAAAGAATGATTATTTCAATAACAAGCAACGAGACATAAACGCGCGCGGCGGTATGCTTTTGCGCTACAAATTTAATAAGTGATGAAACAAAGTATATCAAAACTATTATGGGTTTTGCTGTTTTGGGCAGGCCTCAGTGCTTGCCAAAAAGATGCACCCATGGACACGCAGTCCCCCGTTCAATTCAAATTTGAAGGAACTATTGATGGCCAAGCCGTGCTATTTGAGGCAGGCGAAAAAAACTATTTTTTAAATACAAATTATGCTGATAACGGCATAAATGATGTGCTCCTGATGAGCGGTACATTTGAAAACAAAGCCGACCCAACAGCCGATTTTTTACGGTTTGATTTTTATGGTTATGACTCGGCAAGAAATAATGCCATATTGCAAAATGTTTTTTCAAATACAGATTTTGTTTCTTTTTCGCAAGATTCGCTGCTCCAAAATACCAGCAATCTCGTGATACAGTTTAAGACCATATTCGCTACCGGGGCCATTAATACTTGGGATTTTGGCGATGGTTCTCCTACCGTTACCGGCGATAGTGTGGTGCATACCTACTCATCAAATTTACCCTTCGTCAACGTAAAATTAACCACCAATAATGTACTACAAGGCTGCACAGAGACCGTCACCAATGTGATGAATTTGGATGACCTCACCAGCCAAGTACAATTTAATATTTCGGCACCCAGTACTGATAGTTTTGTTTTTAGTTCAATTACCGCTGCCAATTTCAATAATTTTGTTTGGAGAATAGATAGCCTAATTTTTGCGCAAGTGCCTAGTGGCATGGCGGTAAGCACCACGCTCAATGATTCGTTACCGCATCAGGTAGAGCTAATTGCTACAGGCCCGTTGCTCAACAGCAATTGGAAAGGAAAAATTCAGGCCAGTGCCATGCCGTGTTTCGCAGCATTTTTCTTTACACCAATTAGCTTACCCTCGCAGGAGGTACGCATTCGGAAACCATTTAATACCGCTATTCTTACTTATCGAAAAAACGGTACGCTGTATAGCTCATACAAAAATGATGGTACAAACCAGTCCAACCAAGTCATATTTACCAAAACAGATGCGCGGGCTTATGATAAAAATGCCAATGGACAATCGACTATCAGTTTGCGTGGCTCGGTGAATACATTTTTGTATAATGTAAATAATCTGAACGATTCTATTCAAATTGTAAGTAGCAATGTATCTACCGCCGTGGCGCATCCTTAATAAAAAAAAATAACGAATGTGTATTTTTATTAACCATTCTAATTTTCCTACATTTACGCAAAGTTTTTATTGAATGAAAAAAACAAACGTCCTATTCCTCGGTATTTTGGTAGCTGTATCATTTTTAGCCTGCCAAAAAGATGACGAACCAATATATATTAGACCCGATACTAGTGCCGAATGGTTACGCGATGGTTCATCGTGGATTTTAAAAGAAGCCCGCAGCAAAACAAACAATGGCGAGTGGACCAGCTTTTTTGATAATATAACAGCTTGCCAGCGAGACAATGTGATAGCTTTCCCTACTGATAGTACATATAATATTACCGAGGGCAATACGAAATGCAACCCCAATGACCCCGACAAAATTCGAAGTGGGCGGTTTGAATTACGTGATCAAGAAACACAAATTTTTTTTACCGATACAACCATCATATTTAATCCGCCGCCCATACCAAACGATACTATCTACACCTACAATTATGAAACTATATTGAGCATTACTCAAAATGATTTTACGTTTGTAAATATTGATACCGTTGGTAATGGTGATATTATTACCACTGAGCGCAAGTATTTTATTCATAAATAAGTTGATGCACCTGCCGTCTACAGCTTAGTTTCAAACACTCTGGTTTGCGGGGATTGTACTCCATTAGGTAAAAAATATTTAAAAATATCCCGCATGGCGGCCTAATTAATCTATCGGAAATTTATCGTCCAATTTTATTTTATTGAGGTGCATCATGGCCAAAAACTTTT
>JBBSPP010000279.1:0-4598 GCA_038258625.1 Chitinophagales bacterium | reverse complement strand
GGATGAAATTTTGAGGTTGTTTAAGAAAATTTAATTAAACATATTATCCTCTAAGCTTCTAAAGTCCACGGGTACGAGTTTACTGACGCCAGGTTCTTGCATGGTGACACCATATATGACATCGACCTGACTCATGGTTTGCTTATTATGGGTTACAATTATAAACTGCGAATTGTCAGAAAACTTCCGAATCATTTTCATGAATTTACCTACGTTAGCATCGTCTAGCGGTGCATCAACCTCATCGAGTACACAAAATGGCGCGGGCTTTATAAGGTAAATTGCAAACAAAAAAGCAGTTGACGTGAGCGTTTTTTCACCACCAGAAAGTTGATTGATATTTTTAGGATTTTTTCCTTTAGGTTGTGCGTAAATTTCTATGCTCGTCTCTGCCGGGTCGTCAGGATCGGTGAGCTTCATATCGCACTGATCGTCCTCGGTAAATAGTGCTTTAAAAACTTCAATAAAATTTGTACGCACAGCGTTGAAAGTATCAAGGAATTTTTGATTGGCATTTTCTTCCACTTCCAATATTGTCTGCAACAAATTTTCTTTAGCCTCCGTCAAATCCGCGCGCTGCTCTTGTATAAAATCATAGCGTGCTTTGGTTTCGTTATATGCCTCCACGGCCATTGGGTTTACCTCTCCGAGGTTGCCCATTTTTGTTTTTAGTTTTTCTACTTCGTCCGTAAGCTCCTCCAACGACCTTTCGCCAAGTCGCTCCTCGCCTAACACAGCGTCCAGGTCAACCCGAAATTCAATGTGCAACCGTTCCTTCATCGAAGTAAGCTGCAACTTCATTTCGTTCAATTTATCTTTTATTGAATTGAGCAAAGTTTCTGCAGCAATTTTTTCTCTCCGTTTCTTGTTTAGCTCGGTTTCAAATTCGGCCAGTTCATTTCTGAATTTATAAAAAGCTTGATCTTTTTCGTTCAGTTCTTTTTCATCTTGCTCTTTTTGTTTCAGTAATTTGTATAGCGTTTCTTCTGTATTTTTCAACAGTTCTTCAGTATCAGTAAGTTGTTTTGAGGTGTCAATTTGCTGTGTAGAATATTCTGTAATTTTTGATGACGTAATGGCAAGTTGCTCGTCCAGCAATTTTCGTTCGTGCATCAATTCGTTCAGTTTACTCTGCTGCTTCGTCAGTATAATATTTTGTGTATTATATTCTTCCTGCGTGCGATTGTAATCGGCCTCCGCCACATTGAATTTTTCCTTGCTATTCTGCAATGAATCAAAGGCTAAATCTAATTGCACCTTCGCCTCTTGGAATGTTTCTTTTGAATGAGCAATCTTATCATTCTTATCTGTAATATTTTGCTCAAGTTGCGCCACTCGCTCAGTGGCTTGTTCTTTTTGCCTAGTTATATTTTCTATCTCCTGACCTAGCCGCGCCTTTTCAATTTGTTTTTGATTAATCTTTGCTTCCTGCCGTTTTATAAGTTCTTCATTCATCGCAGCATTAAAACCAAGAATGGCTTCCTGCAATTTATCCATGTCGCTTTTATGCACACTCGTCGAAGTTTCAAGTTCCAAAATTTCCGCCGTCAATCGCGCCAATCGTTGTGTACGGCCAATTTTATTATTTTCAAAAACGCCATTAAAACCACCAACAATTGATTGCTTGGTAGTAAAAACTTCGCCATTTTTACTTAGCAAAATACTGTTGTCGGTAGGCATTTCGCCAGCTTCTTCGGTTATGATTACATTGCCCAATAAGCTTTGCAACAATTGTTGGTAACGGCCATCGGCTTTGGTTTTACTAATCGCGGCTACACCATGCGAAGCATCATTAGTTGGTTTAGCATCCTCAATTTCTGATAATATAAAAAAACCAACTTTGCCTTTTTTATTATGTTTCAAAAGCGCAATGGCGCTCATGGCTTGTTCTTTATTTTCTACTACATAGTAATTTAAGTATTTATCCAAATAACTTTCTATGCACGAAGAGTACTCATTCTCCACGGTAAAAACATCTGAAAGCAACGGCGCGTCAATGCCCCAATCACTATTCTTTTTTAGGTATTTTATACTCTCTGGGAAACCTTCAAGTTTTTCTACGAGGTCTTTTATAAGTTGTTGCTCGTTTCGTTTAGAGTCTAGTTTTCTATTTACCTCCATCCAAGAGTTTCGAGCGTTCTCTAGTTTTTCTTGCGAGGATAATAAATTAGTTGCCGCTAATTCTCTTTTATCCAAAAACTCCTGCAAAGTTTTTTGATCTTCACCCAGCACAACTTCTGCGGCGTTCAACTGCTCTTGGGCTTGGGTTAACCGTTGTTCTTTTTGTTCGCTATCATTTTTCAGTTGCTCAATGCTTCGGTTATAATTGGAGATTTCACTTTCCGAAATTGCCATCATTTTCTCCGCGTCAAAACCTTGCACTTGCAACGTTTGATGCTCCGTTTGCTTTTCGTCAACTTCTTTTTTCCGCTCATCATACACTGTGCGTTTTTCGTCCAACCGTTTTCGCACCGCGGCTATTCGCTCCTTAAATTCATCAAGCCCTTCGGTATGTTTCGTCGTATTAAATTCATTTTCGTGCAAACTTTTTTTCAAGTTTTCTACCTGCGCCGTAGCCTCTTCTATATTTTTTGAGACACTCGTTTTTAGCTCGCCCAAATGTTCCATGCGTTGCAACGACAAACTTTTTTCACTTTCGCCCGAGCGAATTTCATCTTTTAATTCGTTGAACTTTTTTTGTAGGCTATGCAACTGTTGCTCTTTTTCAATCAGGTCAATTTTGTTTTTTTCAAGCGCGGCATCTTCGGTAGCAATGTGCGTATCTAGCGTAAGTATTTTATCAACTTCTTCTTTTTGCTGCCCGTTCAAGGTTTGGTACGAACTATTGAAATCTTCCAACGAAGCTTTGGCAAATTCAATACTCGCGGCTTTATAGTCTTCTTTTATGGTCAAATACTTCGCGGCTTTTTTTGCTTGATTTTCTAGCGTGCGCAAATTATTTTTTATCTCAAAAAGCAAATCTTCAATCCGATTCAAATCTTGCTCCGTAGCTTTTAGCTTTGTCTGGGCTTCTTTTTTTCGTGTTTTATAAATAGAAATTCCGGCGGCCTGCTCCAACATTCTGCGCCGGCTATTATCCTTGTCTTTAATAATTTCGTCCACCATGCCTAACTCAATAATCGCATAGCTATCCGAGCTTACGCCCGTATCCATAAACAAATTATTTATATCTTTCAATCGGCAGCTCACATCATTTAGGCGGTATTCGCTATCACCATTTTTGTAAAATTTACGTCCTATTGTAACCGTATTAAATTCTGTGGGCAGCAAGTTCTTTGTATTTTCAAAAGTCAAAGAAACCTCCGCCAATCCCGAGCTAGACCTCGTTTTGGAACCATTAAAAATTAAATCTTCCAAAGACTGAGATCTTAAATTCCGAATTTTATGCTCGCCAATTACCCAACGCATGGCATCTACGATATTGGATTTGCCACAGCCATTGGGCCCAACAATGCCAGTGATTTGATTATCAAGATTTACCGTAGTTTTATCAGCAAAGCTTTTGAAGCCCTTTATGTGTAGTTGTTTCAGTCGCACAGATTCTCTTTATTTGGGCGTGAAAGTAAACTTTTGTCAGCACTATCATCGAGCGAAATCCGTGCTAATAATGCAAAAGTGAATAAGTTGTGGGTTGTGAATTTTTTCGTGGAAAAGCGGTGAGTTTGAGTTCTTTGTGGTTAATAACGGTACAAATATTCGTGGAAAAACTTTAATAAGCCTTGGACATTCCTTTGCTCTGTGGAAAGCTCTGGAAAATTAGAATAAAGTATTAGAAAAGTGACAATTGCGAAATGCTCCCTTCAAGATGTAGCAATTTTTTCTTAGCTGGCAGCCCTCCGGCATAGCCCACCAAGTCTCCATTTTTACCCACTATCCGATGGCATGGCACAATAATCGAAATCGCATTTGCACCATTGGCAGCTGCCACAGCCCTTATTGCGCCTTCGTTTTTCAATCTTTTGGATAATACTGAATACGAAATTTTTTCGCCAAACGGAGTTTTAATCAGTTCCTCCCAAACCGTTTTTTGAAAAGGAGTACCAACCAACAGCAACGGAATATCAAAAACTTTTCGCTCACCATTGAAATATTCTGCAAGCTGCTCTACCGTTTTCTTTATAACTTCCGAAGTGCCTACTTCAAAAATTGCATCCAACGCGTTGCAAATTCTTTTGTCAATTTCTTTGCGTTTAGTACGAAAAACCCAATCACAAACGCACAGCTTCTTATCTAACGACCCCAGTAGCAACTCTCCCACGGGCGAATTGTATACGAATGTTATAATTTTTTGCTGTTTGATATAAGTTTGTATAAGATAATAAAAACCCTCGTGAAGAATCACGAGGGTTTCAAAATTATAATTATTTCAACATTTTATTTTGCCGGTTTTTCAGCATCAGCCGTTGGCGTCAATGCATCCTGACTAGCTCCATCATTAGCAGCTGGCGGGGTTTTATCTTCGCCCGCTACATTCTCATCATCAACAAGCGAAGCCGCGCCTGGTGCTGGCGAAGTAGGCGGTGCTTGCTGCTGCGTAGGCATAGAAGAAGCTTTCAAGGGTGCGCCCGCTTCATTTC
>JBBSPP010000278.1:0-4600 GCA_038258625.1 Chitinophagales bacterium | reverse complement strand
CATGGTAGGTGCCAAATGTATAAATAACAATGCCCGCAAAAACAGAAATAATAGTCGTGCCTAGCATCCAAGCATTCTGAAAAAGCTCTACATTAAATAATGCCAGCACCATTATAAATGCACCAATCAGGCCTATGAATAATCCTACTCGTTGCGTGCCATTAAGAGCAAGTGCCTCTGTGTTTACTAGTGATAAGTTTTCGTCCATTGTAAATTATTTTTTGTTGTAAGCGGTTAAAATTTCTTGTTCGTACTGCGTATAAAACTCCGGGTCAAAGTTTGCCTTGGCGAGGTTTTTTATTACATGGTCTATCGTTACTTTTTCAGTCAGCCAAGCATCAAATACCTCATGCCTCAGCCGAATTCCAAAGGTATTAATGCCCAAAAAGCGGTTGGTCAACGGCTGAAAAGTAAACGTCATGCACCTATTTTCGCCATCAGCCGCCCGCCAATGAAAATGCTTTTCGTCATCGCTTTCTTCGGCATTAATAGTTCCATAGTTTTGGTATTCTATATCAAAAAACTTTGCCGAGTTAAACCAATGCCCTGGGTTGTATTCCGTTTTGTTTCCACATATCGTTTGCGCCACGGTTTCGCCCATCATGCGCCCTGTGTACCACACGGCTTCTACAGGTTTTCGGTTTTCATTGGGTTGCTGCTGCTCGGCACAATCGCCTATTGCATAAATGTTTTCTACATTAGTTTCCAAAAAACGATTTACCAAAATGCCTTTATCCGTTTTTATTTCTTCGCCGTCAAGCCATTTTACATTCGGCGAAACGCCAGCCGTTAATCCTACAAACTGACACGATATTTGCTCCTGCGTTTCTGTGATAGTTATAGATGAAACATGGCCATTTTCGTCGGCATTTATAGCATCTAGGTTTACCCCAAGGCGCAAATCCACGCCATGGGCGAGGATGTGTTCGTTGAGCATTTGGCTTTCGCCTATGGGCAACACACTATTCCAAAAACTATCTTCACGCACCAAAAATGTAACCTTAATTTTTCGGGATACGAGCATTTCGGCCAGCTCAATACCTATCAGTCCACCACCTACAATTACTGCAGATTTACAATAGTCCAAATCTTGGGTGTGTAGTTTTATTGCTTCCAAATCTTGCTTAGAGTACATGCATTGCACCTGCGGCAAATCTTGGCCTGGCCAGCCAAATTTGTTTGGCACGCTGCCCACGGCAATAATGAGGTCGTCGTATTTTAAATCACTGCCCGCAGCAAGTATCAATTTTTTATTATTAGCATCAATTTTTGTTACTTCATCATGCACCAATTTTATATTGTTCTTTTCCCAAAAGTTAGATTCGTATGGTACAATATGTTCAAACTCCATGTGCCCCATATACACATACATTAGTGCCGTGCGCGAAAAAAATTCTTTGCTCTCTTTTGATATAATCGTGATGCTGTGCTTGCTCAGTTTCCGAATGTGCCGAGCGGCGGTTACACCGGCAATGCCATTTCCTATTACTACTATGTGTTTGCTCATGGATTATTGTGTTGCTGAAATTCTGTATCAAATTATGTGAATCTTATAAGGCGTTGCAAACTAAAACATCTACTTTGCCCTTTATGAAAATCAATTATAAAGGGTATCAGGTTTTGGTTTTAGTTTGTTTAATTTTTGTGTGGTCTGCATGCGAAACAGGAGTTGAAGGTAATGCTAAAAATACCGATAATCTAACTTCAGAAACTGCAAGTGAAGATTATGAAACGTCGAAAGAGAATTATGTAAGCGATGGGGCGGAGAGCGAAATATCTGATGATGCGTCAATAGATGAAAAAACGACGCAACCATCATCAAATACTCCAAAAGAAGAAGCCAAAACTGAAGTGAAAAACGACGCAACCACTACCGCACCAGATGATAAAAATGCAACGGCTAGTACTGCTGATTTTTTTAAAGACGCTGACAAATTTTTGGCTAAAAATGTAAGTAACGGAAAAGTAAATTACAAAGGCATTGCCGCAAACAAAGCTGAGCTAAATGACTTGGTTGCAACAATAGGAAAAATGAATGTAGATAAAAAGTCACAGAATGAATACAAGGCATTTTGGATAAATGCTTATAACCTACTTACTATAAAAGGCATTGCCGATAATTACCCCATCAAGCAACCCGAAGATGTAAAAGGGTTTTTTGATAAAATAAGCTACACCGCCGCCGGCGAAAAAGTAACCCTCAACGATATTGAAAATAAAAAAATACGCGCCAAACTAAAAGACGCGCGCATCCATTTTGTGTTGGTTTGTGGCGCAAAAAGTTGTCCGCCAATAATTAATAAAGCCTACACGCCCGATAATGTAAATGCACTTTTGGAAACTCAAACCAAAAAAGCTGTGAATGCAGATTATTTTGTAACAGTTGACAAAGCATCAAAAACCGCCAAAGTTTCTATGATTATGAAATGGTATAAAGAGGATTTTGTAAAAGGCGGGCAAGATGAAATTGCATTCTTAAATAAATACCGCAACGATAAAATTCCTACAGACTATAGTATTAAATATCAGGAGTATAATTGGGATATTAATAAGCAATAATCATCACTTTTGTTGGTTCTGCAAACCCAACTATTTTGTTGACAGATAAAATTTACAACTCCGCTCAATCGTTTTTTCGATTGGCGTGTATTCAAAATTCGGCAATAGGATTTTCAATTTTGAATTATCATAATCATACATTGCTTGTGCGCTTCGGGCCGTCTCTTTGGTAATGGTTTGCTCCTTTTTTAAAAACCATTTTTTCATTTCATAAAACCGCCATACTAGCGAAATCATCCAAGGTTTGGCTTCGCGGCTAGGTGGTTTTGTACCAAAGTATTTCGCCATAAGGTCAAAAATATCTTTGTACGCAAAAGTTCCTGCGCTGATGATAAACCGCTCATCAAATATTTTTTGTTCGTACAATTCGACCATCGCCCGAGCCACATCTTTAACATCTACAAAAGCGGTTTTGCCTTTTGTATAAAATGGAAACTCATCATGAATATTTTTAAAAAGTTTGTTGCTGCTCGCATTCCAATCGCCCTCACCCAATACAGTTCCCGGGTTCACAACTATGGCTTTCAATCCTTCGGCTACGCCGCGCCACACTTCCATCTCGCTGCGGTATTTGCTTATGGCGTACTGCGAGTTATATTTTCCGTCCAGCCAATCTGCCTCTTCGTCTATTTTTTCGCTGCCGCTACTTCTACCCAATGCGGCTACAGAACTGAGATAAACTAGTTCTTCAATCCCCTTTTTGAGCATCACATTTACCACATTTGCTGTGCCTTCAATATTTGTTTCCATTAATTGGTCACGCTGCCGCGCATCAAAACTTACCATGGCCGCGCAATGAAAAACGGCTTCTACACCTTCCATAGCTTTTTCTAACGAATGAATATCGAGTACGTTTCCGGTTACCCAATCTACATTTTTGTTTTCATCAGCAGTTAGAAATTTTGAAATTTCATTGCGGTAAATAGCACGGACGTTATAATTCTTTTGAAGTAAAAGTTTTATCAAATGGCTACCTATAAAGCCTGTGCCGCCGGTGACTAAAACTGATTTGATAATTTGGCGATTTGATGATTTGATAATGGAATTAATTCACAAGGACTTTTGACATTTAACCCTTCGACAAGCTTAGGGTAACAGATCGGATTATGAATTGTGGAATTTGGAATTTGCACTTTTGGAATTTTTATTGGAACTGTTTTAAAAACCGCACATCATTTTCGCTCAACAATCGAATATCATTAATACCATACATTAGCATTGTCATTCTGTCCACGCCCATCCCAAATGCGAAGCCCGAATATTTTGCAGGATCGATGCCCGTGTTTTTTAATACATTAGGATGCACCATGCCGCAGCCCAAAATTTCTACCCAGCCTGTGTATTTGCACACGTTGCAACCTTTGCTATCACAAATAAAACAGCTCACGTCCATCTCAGCACTCGGCTCGGTAAACGGAAAATAACTTGGTCGGAAACGAACCTTTACATCTTCGCCAAACATTTGTTGTACAAAATAATACAGCGTTTGTTTTAGATCGGCAAAGCTTACTTTTTCATCAATGTACAATCCTTCTACCTGATGAAAAAAACAATGCGCCCGTGCGCTAATCGTTTCGTTGCGATAAACTCGCCCAGGAAAAACTTGGCGTATGGGCAGTTCGCCTTTTTCCATGGTCCGAATTTGTACGCTGCTAGTATGCGTGCGCAGCACCCAATCCGGGTCTTTGCTTATATAAAATGTATCCTGCATATCGCGCGCGGGATGATGCTCGGGTAAATTAAGTGCCGAAAAATTATGCCAATCATCTTCTATCTCTGGCCCTTCGGCAACGGTAAAACCGATGCTATCAAAAATTGAAACCATTTTTTCTTGCACTAGCGAGAGTGGATGCCGTGCCCCCGTTTCATTTGGCAAACCGGGTAATGTTGGGTCAAAATTATCATCGACTTTTGCCGCATCTCCTTGTTGAAACTGACCTTTTAATTCTTCAAATTTTTCTTCGGCAAATTGTTTAAACTCATTGAGCAATTGTCCGGCTTCTCGTTTTTGCTCGCTGGCCACATTTTTCATTTCACCCAT
>JBBSPP010000277.1:0-4601 GCA_038258625.1 Chitinophagales bacterium | reverse complement strand
TGTAGCTGCAAACCGTTAGCGGTCAGCTTAAAAGACGACACCGAATATGAAATGGACAACAATAATTTTAATACTTTTTGGGCTGAATGCTTGTAACAATCGGACAGACAAAAGCGTGGTGGACGAAAAAGCCAAAACGGTTCACATTGACAGTTTTTATACTGACAGTAACGAAATAAATGGTGCTGGCGGACAACCTTACAAGGAATTTCACGACTGCAACTTTGACAATTTTATCACAAACAAGAAAACCCCAAAACTTGCAAAAGACATTTATCTTGACAATGACTGGAATTTAAGCAACGACAATGAAGCACTTGCTTTGCCTGACAGTTTGACTGCAAAAAACAAGACTTCAAGACCATTTTATTTTAAAGTTGTAACAAAGACATACAAAAAATCAGACGGCTATTTTTCAGAAGGACTTGGGCTTGCTGGAAAAGAATATGTAGAAAATAATACCAAAGAGTTTATATCAAACTTTGACAACAAAGACTGCTTTACCGACAACGACTTAACAACTTGGGCAAAAATTGTAATTCTTGAATTTAGTATAAGTGGAGAAGGTGAATATGACAAACCGATAATTGACGACTATATCAAAAAACTAAAATCAAATTGCAAAGAGTGCTCACCGACACAAAAAGAAAACATTAATAAATTTGGCTTGACATTGAAAAACGAATGGAAGGATTTTTTGAAACACATAGACTGACAACTAGACGAAAAGAAAGCCGAATCATTAATAGAAGAAAATAAAGATTTGATTATTGCCGCATGGCACAAGCATTTTGATAAATAAACACACCATGGAAAATAATAAAATACGCTTCAGCGAAACACATATCTACCTAAGCACCAAAGGCAGGGCCGAGCAATCCATGCCACTAAAATGGTTTCCCAAGCTAGCCAATGCCACCGCACAGCAACGCGCGGATATGGAGTTTTCGCCTTTTGGTATTCATTGGCCCCAGCTTGATGAAGATTTGAGCTTCGAAGGCTTCTTGAAATTTGATAATGAGGGGGTGGAGGTGTAAGTTTATCGTAATTCCGTAATTCGTAATTCAATTTAAGATTGCTTTAAGCAAAGCACCCCCTATCTTCGCCGCTCATAAATTTTAAAATTACAGCGTGAGCTTTTCCATAGCCTATCCTTATATTTTTGTATTGTTTTGCGTGCTGCTGGGCGTTATCTATTCATTTTTATTATATAGGCAAAAAAAAGAACAGTACGAAAAACAAGGCATTTACTGGGCGGTAGCGAGCATGCGCGCGCTTAGTGTGGCGGTGATTGCGTTCTTGTTGCTCTCGCCTATTTTTCGCAACCTTACCAACAAAGAAGAAAAACCTACCATCGCTTTTTTGATAGATAATAGCGCTTCGCAAAAACATGCGTTTAAGAGCACCGATAGCGTGGCGTATAAAAAAAACCTCAACGATTTAATAGCCAAGCTAGGCGAAGATTATATAGTAAAGCCCTACAGCTTTGGCGATTATCTGGATGATACGTTGCGGTACAACTACACCCAAAAAGCCACCGACATTAGCAGCACGCTTGATAACCTCATCCAATCTTTCGACAACGAAAACCTTGCCAGCATAGTACTTGCTAGCGATGGTATTTACAACCTAGGTAGCAATCCTGCCCTCAAGACCGCTGACTTCCCTGGCAGCATTTACACCATTGGCGTGGGCGATACTACCATTCAAAAAGACGCGGCAGTGAGCCGCGTGTTTGCCAACAAAACCGTTTACCTCGGCGATAAATTTTCTATCCGTTCTGATATTTCGGTCTATGCCGGGCAGGGCAAACCGTTGCAAATAAGTATTTACAGTCATACATCCAATAGCGTGGTGGCCAGCAAAAGCGTCACCGCCAATGCCGTGCGCTACGCATCAAGCATCGAAACAATTATTGATGCCAACCGCGCGGGCGTGCACAGGTATTCCGTGCGCATCAGTCAGCTAGATGGCGAGCGCAACATTGCCAATAACGTACAAGATGTTTTTGTAGAAGTGCTAGATAGTAAAGAAAAAATACTAATCCTAGCCAACGCACCCCACCCCGATATTGCCGCGCTAAAAGAGGCACTCTCTATCAATAAAAACTATCAGGTAACGGTAGCCACGGCAGATAAACTCACGGTGCGCGCCGCAGATTTTAATCTTATTTTCTTGCACAGTTTGCCCTCCGTGCGCTACAACGCCAACTCGGTGATTGAAGAAGCGCGGCGTGCGGGTGTTTCGGTATGTTATATTGTGGGTGAGCAAACGGCGATTCCACTTTTTAATAAAAGCCAAAATGCCTTGCAAATTGCCGCAAAAGGAGCGAGTAGTAATAATGCCTTGGCGGTTTATAATTCTAATTTTTCGTACTACACGCTTAGCATTCCTAAGCAAATAAATTTTCCGCCGCTTAGCACACCCTTCGGTAATTTTACGGCAGGGCCTAATACGCAAACGCTTTTTTACCAAGGCATTGGTAGCGTGCAAACAAACTATCCGCTATGGATCTTGCAAACGGGGGCGCGTGCAAAAATCGCCGTAATAGCTGGCGAAGGTTTGTGGCGCTGGAAAATGTATAATTACAAACAAAATAAAAATTTCCAAATTGTAGAAGAACTGATTACTAAAACGGCGCAATTCTTATCGGTAAAAAATGATAAAAGAAAGTTTCGCCTCAGCACAAGCAACAGTCTCTACAACGAAACCGACGCAATAAATTTTGACGCAGAGCTTTACAACGAAGGTTACGAATTAATCAATACCCCAGACGTTCAATTGGAGATTAAGGACAGTGCAGGCAAAGTATTAAAATACTCCATGAACAAAGATGGCAACAGCTACGCGCTAAATATTGGGACGCTAGCCAAAGGCCAGTACGAATACAAAGCCTACACCAACTTCAATGGAAAAACATACAGTGACTACGGCAAATTAAATGTTGTAGCCCAAAACATAGAAGACCTAAACACTACCGCTGACTTCGGCATGCTCAACGAACTTGCCAAAAATCATAATGGAGAATTTGTGTTTGCAAATAATATTTCATCACTCTATGATAAAATTAAGAAAGACGAAAAAGTAAAAACTATTCTTCGTAGTGAGCTGACTACATTTCCCCTTATTGATAAGAAGTGGTTGTTCTTTTTGTTGTTTGTGCTTTTGGCTGGAGAGTGGTTTTTACGTAAACGATTTGGAGTTTATTAGTCGCTATCCCTTCTCACTTATCAACCTATCACTTAAAGTATTATTCCCACTCAATCGTTGCAGGCGGTTTCGAGGAGATGTCGTAAACCACCCGATTAATCCCTTTCACCTTATTGATAATATCGTTAGATACTTTGGCGAGAAATTTATGCGGCAAATGCGCCCAATCAGCGGTCATGCCATCAACACTAGTTACGGCGCGTAAGGCTAAAGTAAATTCATACGTACGCTCATCGCCCATTACACCTACACTTTGCACAGGCAACAGCATAGCACCAGCTTGCCATACTTCGTGATAAAGGTTTGCATCTTTAAGTCCTTGTATAAAAATATAATCTGCCTCTTGAAGCATGGTAGCTTTTTCTGCACTTACCTCACCCAAAATTCTGATTCCTAAACCTGGCCCAGGGAAAGGATGGCGTTGCACAAAATCTTCGTGCAGGCCAAGTTCTTTGCCAATTTTTCGTACTTCGTCTTTGAATAAATAGCGGAGCGGTTCTACCAATTTCAAATTCATTTTGGCAGGAAGACCACCAACATTGTGATGCGATTTAATAGTAACCGATGGCCCCATTACAGAAACACTTTCTATTACATCAGGATAGATTGTTCCTTGCCCGAGGAAGGAAACATCGCCTATTTTTTTAGCTTCTTCATCAAAAATTTCGATGAAACCGCCGCCTATTATTTTGCGTTTTTCTTCGGGGTCGCTTTTTCCTGCTAGTTGTTTATAAAAACGTTCAGCGGCATTTACACCAATAATATTTAAGCCTAGTTGCTCGTAGTTTTTTAGGACTTCGGTAAATTCATTTTTGCGCAACAAACCATTGTCAACAAAAACACAAGTCAACTGCGAGCCAATGGCTCTGTGAATTAAAGTTGCTGCAACGGTGCTATCCACGCCACCGCTGAGCGCCATCACTACTTTTTTGTCTCCAACTAATTCTTTAATTTCTGCCACCGTTTCTTTTACATAAGAAGCGGGCGTCCAATCTTGCGAGCAACCACAAATGTCTTTTAAAAAGTTACCGATAATTTGTTTTCCTTTTAAACTGTGCGTCACCTCTGGGTGAAATTGCAAACAAAACCAAGGATTCGGTGTTCCTTCCACCTCGAAAGCTGCAATGGGAATGCTATCTGTTTTTGCAATCACTTTCGAGTTGCTTGGCAATTCTACTATTGTATCGGCGTGGCTCATCCAAACGTCCGACTCGGGAACGTCTTTAAATAATCGATTACCAATTTCTATATCCACCAATTGCGCTCGGCCATACTCGCGCGTGGAGGATTTCTCTACTCGCCCCCCTAGCATTTTGGTGGTCAGTTGTGCACCATAACAAATACCCAAAACGGGCACGTGCGCGTTTATATTTTCAATATCCACGCTCGGA
>JBBSPP010000276.1:0-4603 GCA_038258625.1 Chitinophagales bacterium | reverse complement strand
TGATTTTTGAGACATTTAATTTTCGCAAAATTTGTGCGCCCACGCCATAGTCGCGTACGTCCATGTCAAAGCCTAATTTTTCATTTGCCTCCACAGTATCGAGTCCTTCTTCTTGCAGTTTGTAGGCTTTTAATTTATTGAGCAAACCGATTCCGCGCCCTTCCTGATTCATATACAGTACCACACCTTTGCCTTCATTTTCTACAATTTCCATGGCGGCATTTAATTGCTCGCCACAGTCGCAGCGCATAGAGTGTAAAATATCGCCAGTAAAACATGAGCTATGCACCCGTACCAAAACAGGGTCATCTTTTTTCCATTCTCCTTTTATAAGCGCGTGATGCAGTTCATTGGTTTTGGTATCTTCAAAAGTTACAAGTTCAAAATCGCCAAATTTGGTGGGCATTTTTACCCGAATTTCTTCTTTTACAAAATCTTCTTTAAGGATTCTATAATTAATTA
Source organism: Chitinophagales bacterium (assembly GCA_038258625.1). Lineage (GTDB taxonomy): Bacteria > Bacteroidota > Bacteroidia > Chitinophagales > Chitinophagaceae > JAGNRR01. The sequence goes on along the minus strand of JBBSPP010000276.1, from coordinate 4,141 downwards.
AATCTTGGATGGAAATAATTTTTAAATCTAGCTTTTTGGAAAGTAGGAGCAACTCGGGCAGGCGCGCCATGGTGCCATCCTCATTCATAATTTCTACAATTACGCCGGCTGGTTCGTAGCCTGCAAGGCGTGCCAAATCAATCGCAGCCTCGGTATGGCCAGCTCGGCGCAGTACGCCACCCTTGCGTGCGCGCAACGGGAAAATATGCCCTGGCCGCGCCAAATCTGTTGGCACGGTATTTTTATTTATCAACGCTTGTACAGTTTTAGCTCGGTCATGCGCCGAAATGCCCGTGGTGCAGCCATGTCCCAGCAAATCAACCGAAACCGTAAAGGCTGTTTTGTGTGTATCCGTATTTTTATTTTCGGCTACCATGGCGGTGAGTTCTAGCTCGTCGCAGCGGTCTTCGAGCAGCGGGGTGCATATTAATCCACGCCCTTCTTTGCTCATGAAATTGATTATTTCTGGGGTGGCCATGCGTGCGGCGCAGAGAAAATCGCCTTCGTTTTCGCGGTCTTCATCATCAACTACTATTATTAGTTTGCCGTTACGTACATCTTCAATTGCCGCTTCTATATCGTGAAAAATTGGTTCTTTCATTGTTGCGCGCAAAGATAGAATTGAAACTAGCAATAAAGGTTAATGCAAGTATAAATGAAAATGTAGGTCTTAATTAGTTTTTAAAAACTTGCCAATGGCGTGCATATTTTTGCCAAAAGAAATATCGATAAAATAAAAACCATCATTCAAATTTTCTACAGAAATACCGTTGGTAAGAATGCTACTTTCGGTACTTGCCTGCACCGTGCGGCCACTTAAATCACGAATCACATAGCTATCAATAAACGTTATATCTGCTACTGTTTTTATAAAAAGCTGATTGGTTGCGGGGTTCGGATACAGTTCTACAGCAAGGTTGCCCGTAGCTTTTTCAATCAGTCCTACATTACTACTCACATTGCCCTGAAATTGAAATATTTGAATGCCGCCCGTTTGGCTACCTATAATCATATCGGGCCGTTGGTCGCCATCCAAATCACCCACGGCTGGTGCCGATCTAAATGCTGTTTGAATATTGGAAAGGTTACTATCCAAGCGAGTCCAATTTGCTGCGCCAGTATTAAAGCCCGAGTAACGCTCTATGGTGCCATCCTGTGTGCCTACCAAAAGATACTCGGTAGAAGTGCTATCAACCACACCAATGTATGGTACACCATAACTAAAATAGGAATAAATACTGCCCGATTTTACACCGCCGCTTGCACTATCTACTCGGCGCAAATCTTTGGTACTTGTAGCGCTACTATCATGATAAATCCAAAAAATACCTACCTGACTGCCTATCATTAAGTCTGTTTTGCTATCGCCATTAAAATCATGAACTAAAGGGAAACTGCTTGAACCAACATCGATACCCGCCAGCTGATTGGTAAGAAAAGTAAAGTTTGGTGCGCTGGTATTAGTAGTGGCCGTATTATTAAAAACGATAATGGTGCCCGAGTCGTTGCCCAATACTAAATCATCCACCCCATCGCCAGTTACATCACCAAATGTGGGATAAATACCTGAATAATTCTGAGCCGAAAGATTTAAAAAATCTTTGGTTATCAATTCAAACGATACATTGTTGAGGGTACTTGTATTGCGGTAATACGCAAGTTTGCTTTCGAGGCTAAAAGTGTTGGTATTAAAATATCCCTGCCCTCCTAAAAACAAATCAAGCTTGCCATCCTTGTCATAATCAAATAAGGTAGGGTGACTATTGCGGCCTACATCTATCATACTTTCTATTAGTGCACTATCATTTGTCCATTTAAAAATAGGGCTTGCCGTAGTACCTTCATTTATATACACCGCCATGGCATTATAGTTTGCAGTGCCAATATTATCATTGTGGGGGGTGGCTACTAGGTCTTTTGCGCCATCATTGTTTATATCAAAGTAAAAAGGCGAAGGCCAGTTTTCTAATTTAAGCTCGTGGTTATCGGCCTCAAAAACAGTATCCTGTGAGGTGAAAAGTGGTGATGTGGCGGAGCCGCCTCTGTACAACACTTGCAAATCGTTAAAAGAAATGCCACCCAACATCATATCCTTTAAGCCATCATTATTAAGGTCAATGCCCAGTAGGGTATTGCCGCTGTGCCGTGTTTTTTTGTTGGAGCCGCTATTGCCTTTGCACACTGCATTTAATTGGTGCGTACGATCATAAGTTTGAGTCATTTTGCCATAACAGTTATCTGCCAGCATTATTTTGATTGTATCACAAGGCAAATTTTCCTCCTGCTGCAAATTTTTATACCATGTCGCACGAAAGCCAATGACATCAAAACCTACAAAATCTAAATCGCCGTCATTATCTACATCCACTATCATGGGTATATCGTTGGGCTGTACGTAAGCATTTATTTGGCCATTAAAAGCTGGATAGTATAAATCTTTGTAGTGAGTAAAAGCGAGTTCATTTTGCGAATTAAAAAATCCTTTAAAAACACTAAAGCCAGAAAACCCCCGATGAACTAAATCGCTAATCCCATCGCAGTTATAATCAAGGAGTATTAGGTAATCTATAATTTGCGGAAAATTCTTGGCGTAGTTGGGAGCATATGTATAATCTGATTTGCCCGCAATGCCGGTATTAATAAATGTTTTTAGCGTGCGGGTATTATTATCATACAATACCAAATCTTGCTTGCCATCATTATTTAGGTCGGCCTTATTGGGCTGTGTGCTATTAATACCGCCGCAGTAGGGGCTGGAAATTGGTGCACCATTATGAGTGGCGGTTGCATTTACCAATTCATCGTACTGCAAGTGTTGCGCCACTGCGCCAAGACTTATGGCCGAGCAAAAAAGTAGAGTAATTAAAGTTTTCATAGTTATGGAATAAAAATAGGTTCTTTTGAGCATTAAAATCATTTTGCGCCAACCCTAACTGTCCACGAGACGTAAAATTTGTGCAGATGGTTGGGCTTAGCGGAGTACAAATTTCATGGTGGTTTTTGTTTTTTGAGAAAGTAATATGGTGCGTCCTTCGGTATGTTCTGTTTCACAATTGGGCTGGTAATGCCGTATGGTGAGTATGTCCAAGCCCGTTGAGTGTTTTACTTTATACTCGTTGCTCAGCGCTGTTATTAGCGTGCTTACTTTTTCGGGTACGTCATCTACACAGGCTACAAAGCCAATGGCGCCGTTTTGTATAATATTCATTTTGGTTTTGTTGGCGTAGAAAATACCGTAGATATTGGCCAAGTTCCCCTCGCTAATAAACGATAAGTCAGCCGTGGTGAGGCTAATAAGTACTTGGTTTTTTTTCCATACTTTCATAGGTGGGTACACCACATAATCGTCTTGCGAATGCACCTTGGTGCCGGGCAGGCTATCATCCAAAAAACATTTTACATACAACGGAATATCCTTATTGTGCAGTGGTTTTAGCGTTTTGGGGTGAATTACCTGTGCGCCATAAAATGCCAATTCAATCGTTTCGCGGTAGCTAATATTGTGTATGGGTACGGGGTCGGCAAATTGTTTGGGGTCGGCGCTGAGTAGCGAGGGTACGTCTTTCCAAATGGTCACACTCTCGGCATTTAGGATAGCAGCAAAAATGGCCGCGGTATAATCTGAGCCTTCTCGGCCCAGAGTGGTGCTATTATTTTCGTCGGTAGCGCCTATAAAACCTTGGGTTATAACCAGCCTGCCACTGTTCAGGATGGGCAGTACTCGTGCTTCAATGAGCTGTTGGCTCACATCCCAATCCACGCCCGCATCGCGGTACGTATCATTGGTGCGTATCATATCGCGGGCATCTAACCAATCGTTTTTTATATCAATATGTTGTAAGTAGGCACTCATTATTACCGTACTTGCCAGCTCGCCGAGGCACACTATTTGATCGTAGTAATAATTATAGCCGCGGGCAGGCTCGTCGGTCAGCGTCCATTCTATTTCGGTAAAAAGTTCATTTAGTTTATCAAAAATGGCTTTGGTATTTTCGCCCAAAAGTGCCGTGGCAAATTGCTCATGCTCCGTTTTTATAGCTTGTAATTTAGCGGTGGCTTCTTCGGTTTTTTCGGTATAAAAAAGCTCTACCAGCTCTTCTAGGGCATTGGTTGTTTTGCCTTTTGCCGATATGATGACCAC